>JAFCZV010000153.1 GCA_019314155.1 Deltaproteobacteria bacterium | reverse complement strand
TGGCTTTATTTAGTGTACCCAATTCACCTTTTTCAATTAAATCTAAATCCCCTGCTAATAATATCTGCGTTTCCAATTCGCAAACAGAACCATAAGATATGTAAAGCATCCTAACGTAATCCAGAGTTGTCTTTCTTCCATATCCTTCTGCTATATTAGAAGGAATAGACACAACAGATCTTCTTATTTGTGAAGTTTTCTTCCCTTGGGAATTTTGCTGTTATTCTATAGATCTCTAAACAGAGTTCGTATGACTTTTGCCAGACTTTCAAATCTTTGTAATTCTTTAGCATTTTTATCCGCCTGTTCTGTGGCGGATCACTCGAACCCTTGAATCCTTGACCCCTTGTACCCTTTGGGATCACACCGACTCAATTGGAGATGATCCACTTATTTTACCCTGATTAACTACAACTAATCGGGAGATGATCCTAATATTTTAACCTTGCCGGAATTTGGTTCGCCATCCCTTTAACTTTATAATTTCACGCCCAAATTAAGTCAAATTTATTTTTGACCCTTATCCCTCAAATCGCTCCATGTGCCTAAAAATTCCCCTGGGAATCATGAAACAATCCGGATAAATTCAGCCTCCATGGCCTTGCGACCGGCCGTTATTCGCTGAACAGCATGTCTGAATTTCTCTTGTACAGACGGTGCTTTCCGGCGAAGATTCACCTTCTGTGTGGGACACAGATGCCATGTGCAGACCCAGGGTCTGGATATCCTAGGTAATGTACAACCTCTGGGGCTCCAATAATGGATCAAGACCATTAAAATTGCAATGAGGTTCTGTGGCAGTTGTCAAAAAATATACTGCCATTACCCCACGGTTATGCTGACTTTCACCGCTGTTAAAGCGCCTTGCAGGCCCCTTGTCCGAGGCCTCTGGCCGGTTTCCACAAGCTCCGTTGAAAGGGCTGGATGCTGCCGTTTAATTCCCTTCAATACGGACCTGGGCGCCTATCGGCAATCCCAATTTTTCCAATTTATACAAAAAAGGACTTGAAAGCTTTTTTGCATTGTGTTAGGCGTGTCCTTTGGTTTTTTATGCCTGCCTGAATAATATAAAGACATCGAATATTGAAAGGATTGTATCGAGATGACTCCAAAAAGAGAACTGCAGATTGCTTACAGCCTTATTATTGTTTTCCTCTTTGTGGGGTTTATAAGCTTTGCAGCCTTTCCTGCCAAAACACCGGATGAACCGGTAAGGTTAATGTACAAAACGGTTGCCGGAAAAGTTTTATTCGACCACAAAACCCATTTATCAGATTCAGGGTACGGCCTCGCCTGCCAGGACTGTCACCATCACCCTGAAGAACCCGAAGAATTAGAAGAAGCGCTTGTGGCGTGCGGTGAATGCCATAAAGTTCTTGAAGAAGGTAAAACCTTCCCTGACTCTTGTCTTGACTGCCACGAAGCTGAAGATCTCGAAGATTCGGAAGTCTCAAAAAAATCCGATGCATTCCATTCACAGTGTGAAAGTTGCCATCAGGAAGTTGAAGTCGGTCCGGAAGAAGAACGATGCAGTTGGTGTCATGTCATGTAAACCGCCGGTCTTTTAGAACAGACGACGGTTTTTTTATGCCCGTTATCCATATAACAATAAAAAAGGTTAAACGATGATAAAAAGATCTTTTATCGGTTTGACAAAGCCCATGTTGAAATACGAAGCTCTGGACGTGAGAACGCCGGAACCCACCATCATTCAAGAACCTAAAAAAGTATCACTTTTTTTAGACAAAACTTATGGTTTTAAAGATTCAATTTTGTTTAAAATCGGCGACAAGGTCAAGACCGGCCAAAAGCTTTCTTTTTCTAAAAACAGTGATGCCTATGTAATTTCTACCGTTACAGGAAAAATCTCATCCATTGAAACATTGACCGGTGATTATGGCAAAGCCTTTACGTCCGTGTCTATCGACGTTGATGACAATGAAGAGATCGATGATCAGTTCAAAACCTTGGCCGCGGAACCGACCCTCGACATTGCCGATAATTTTCTGTCGGGAGTTCCCGGCAAGCCGTCGTTTAAAATATTTTCTGATCCTGATAAGGCCATAAATACCATCATTATCAACGGTATAGATCGTGATTTGTTGGTTGCCACAAACCAGTATGTTATTAAATCGGATATCAATGCCGTAAAAAACGGTGTCCGTATTCTTAAAAAGATTACCGGCATCGACGATATTCTCATCGCGGTGCCCGAGAACTTGATGCAAGATGCAATCGGCGGCGGTGCCCAAGTCGCTACCGTCGATTCTGAATACCCTGCAACCCTCCCTGCGATGATAATGCAAAGTATTTTAGGTCAGATACTGCCTGCAGGTCAAAGCTGTGAAGACATGGGGGTGTGCTTTTTGAGCGCCGAAGCGGTTGCATCCATCGGCACGGCCTTTGAAGAGGGCCTTATACCGTCAACCAAAACTGTTACCTTTGTTAATAAAGATGGCGTTAAATCGATGGTATCGGCCAAGATCGGGACACCCGTCCGTGATATTTTAAACGCTTTTGGGGTCACCTTAAATGAAAAGGACCGTTTAATTTTAGGTGGGCCCATGACCGGCGCTACACTCTATTCTGAGGATTTCCCGGTTCTAGCGGATACGGATGCCATTATGATTCAAGATAGAGATAATATTCCTTTTGTTTCCGACTATCCGTGCATCAACTGTGGTGAATGTGTCCGGGCCTGTCCGGCCAACGTTCCGGTGAGTATGCTTGTACGATTTCTTGAAGCCGGACAATATGAGGAGGCCGCTGACCAGTATGACCTGTATTCCTGTATAGAGTGCGGACTTTGCAGTTTTGTATGTGTATCAAAAATGCCGGTGTTTCACTATATAAAGCTGGCAAAATATGAACTCGGCCGGACCACTTCAGCGGAGGCAACGAATGCTTAATCAGAAAAAACTCATCGTATCACACGCTCCATTCTGGCACGACGGGAGCAGCATAACGGTTCGAAGTTATCACACAATGCTTGCGGCATTGCCTGCGGCCTTATTTGGCATATTTACTTACGGCATGCCAGCGTTGGGTGTTGTTTCACTGTCCGTTTCCTTTGCAATTATATGGGAACTGTTGATCAACAAAGTGACCAAGCGGACCATCAGCATTGGAGACGGCAATGCAGCACTCATCGGCCTTTTATTTGCCATGCTTTTGCCGGCAACATCTCCGTGGTGGCTGATCGTCACCGGCACTTTCGTCGCAGTGGTTATTGGAAAGCATATCTACGGCGGCATCGGCGGCAATCCCTTCAATCCCGTTCTTATCGGAATCGCCATCCTCATGGTGGCCTGGAAAGATTTTTTTGATTTCAATGAAGCACTGGTGAACTACGATCTCGGATTTGCCATGGTCTATCCCCTGGCCGCCGCCAAACATCTGGGAACGTCGGGCATCGAAGCCTTTAGCACGATGGATCTTTTATTGGGCCGGCAGTCGGGCGGCATCGGAGCAACTTTTGGGCTCGGCCTCATTCTTGGTGGAATATATCTGATTATCAGAGGGTTTATCCGATGGGAAATTTCGGTTTCCTTTTTAGCCGGTGTATTTGTGACGGCACTGTTATTTCATCTGTCTGACCCATCCTTATACGCAGGCCCTGTTTTTCACCTTTTGACCGGCTATACACTTATCGGAGCCTTTTTTCTGGCAACCGAAGATTCATCATCGCCGGTCAATTTCATCCCCATGCTCATTTACGGTGCCGGGATCGGCATAATGACCGTATTGATACGGAATCTGGGCTTCTATGTCGATGGTGTGGTGTTTGCGATTCTGCTTATGAATCTCATCAATCCAATTTGTGACAAAATCAGACCTAAAGCGCTGGGAAAGGTTGTGTAACATGCGAGATTTAGTAATAATGGTGGTAGTTCTGACAGTTTTAAGCGCCTTTTCGGGCGGTTTGCTTTCGGGGCTTCGAAATGCGACCGCTGCCCGGATCGAAATACAGCAGCTGAAATTCGTGAAAGGCCCGGCAATTAAAAGCATCCTCAAAGGTGTGTCCAATGATCCCATCGCCGATCGGTTTACACTTCAAGACGGTGACATGGTACGAAAATTTTTCGTCGGAAAATTCGACGACAAGGCCAACACGGTGGTCCTTGAAAGTTCGGGAAAGGGATACAGTGGTGACGTTGGTCTGATGGTCGCCGTTAATATGGAAGACGACACCATCGTAGGCGCCGCTGTGACCACCCACAGTGAAACCCCCGGACTTGGAGCCATGGCAAAGGACAACCCTAGTTTTGTGTCCCAATTTAAGGGTTTGCCCATCGAAGAGACGTTTAAAGTCACCAATGACGGCGGCAAAGTCAACGCCATGAGCGGTGCGACCATTACATCACGGGCTGTCTGTGCGGCCGCCACTCAAACCGGCAGAATTTATCAAAAGCTGAAACCTCAGCTTTCGGAGAAGTTAAAGGAATTTAACAAATAGGGAGATCAACATGGCCAAAACACTCACACAGGAATTTACCAAAGGTCTGTGGGAAGAAATAGCGCCGTTTCGGCTGGTGCTGGGTTTGTGCCCGGTACTGGGTGTTACCACTACCATAGAAAACGGCATTGGAATGGGGTTGGCCACGACATTTGTTCTGGTATTTTCGAACCTCCTGGTTGCCTCATTAAGGAATATCATTCCGTCCAGAGTTCGAATCGCCTGTTTTATCATTATTATTGCGACCTTTGTTGTTGTTACTGAACTTTTAATGCAGGCCTTTGCCTATACCTTGTTTCTCAAACTGGGCGTGTTCATACCGCTGATTGTGGTAAACTGTATTGTGCTGGGTCGGGCAGAGGCATTTGCATACAAAAACAATCTAACCTTTTCAATCGCCGACGGCCTGGGTATCGGTATCGGTTTTACCCTTTCTTTAGCGGCCCTCGGCGCTGTACGTGAGTTGTTTGGTGCCAACAATTTAACCATTTGGACGACACCCACTTCCGTTATCGGCATTCAAGAAGTATTTGGCACGAATTTTGAGCCGTTTACCTTCATGGTTCAAGCACCAGGGGCCTTTGTCTGCCTCGGGTTAATGCTCTGTCTCATGAACCTTGTGGGAAGCAAATAGGAGTCAATCAATGGGCTACATGGAAATTATTATCGGCGGCATTTTTGTTAACAACATTTTGCTGGCCCAATTTTTGGGCAACTGCCCCTTTCTCGGCACATCCAAGAAGATGGAAACCGCCGTCGGCATGGCCATGGCCGTCGTGTTTGTCCTGGTGTTGGCCGGGGTTATCACCTGGGTTCTTTATACATTTTTTCTGGTACCGTATAAACTGGTATACATGAGGACCATCGCATTTATTTTGGTCATTGCATCTCTGGTCCAGTTTGTGGAAATCTGTGCAGTATTCGGTGCGTGTATCTTAAACGTCGATAAAGAGCTGAACTTTATGAAAACCCTGGTTCAGTCCGTTGCCTATGCCGTAGGATTTGGCCTGGCCCTGATTCTTTTTGCAGGTGTCCGTGAACGCATCATTCTGGCAAGAGTGCCGAAACCGCTCCAGGATACATCCATCGGCCTGGTGACTGCGGGCATTCTGTCCCTGACGTTCTACGCTTTCAAAGGAATGATCTAGATAATTGATGATTGATGATTGATGATTTTAGGATGGTTCCATTAATAAATAAAACAAAAGTTCTTCTTCCTTCAATCCTCAATCGTAAATCAACAATCGACAATCAATATAGGAGAATACTGTGTTATCATTATCAGCCGTTTTGTTTATGTTGGTTCTGGGAGCTACCTGCGGCGCTGTTCTCAGCGCGGCGTCCAAAATCTTTTATGTCTATGAAGATCCT
>JAFCZV010000152.1 GCA_019314155.1 Deltaproteobacteria bacterium | reverse complement strand
TTGCCCTGCGCAATACTATAACTCCCAAGGCCAACATTATGATCATCGGGCCCACCGGGTGCGGCAAAACGTTCACCGGCGAAACAGCGTCAAACCTGGTAGGTGTATCTTTCGTACATGAAGATATGACCAAGTTTAGCGAAGTCGGCTACGTTGGGCAGAATACCACGGATATACTGGTTGACTTGCTTTTGTCAGCCGGCGGCAATCCGAATGTCGCCCAGATGGGCATCGTCTATTTTGATGAGATCGACAAGATTGCAACCGAAACCACCGCTTATAAGGACGTGTCCGGACGGGGTGTGCAAAAAGGGCTTTTACATATGCTTGATGGATCCGAAAACACCCTTCACATCGGCAAGGAAAGAATATCCTTATCGACCAAACACGTGCTGTTCATCGCCGGAGGGGCTTTTGAAAATCTCGACATCATTGTCAAAAAAAGAATGGCCCGACAGGGTCTTGAAGGAAATTGGCGCCATTTTCTGATGGCAGATGATCTGGTTTCCTTTGGTATGGAAAGACAACTCGTGGGGCGCTTCCCTGTAAGGGTGGTATATGATCAACTGACAACTCAGGACTTAAAAGACATCATGACTAAAAGCCAAGGCAGCGCCTTGCTGGCGTATCGCAACGATCTTTTAGCATGGGGCATTGACCTCGAATTCACCGATGATGCGTTAACTCAAGTTGCTAAGCGCGCCGAACAGGAAGGAACCGGCGCCCGGGGCCTGACAAGCGTACTCCACCGGGTGCTTTTAGAAGACATGTATTGCCTGCCCGGCACCTACACCGGCACCTTCGAAGTGGATCAAAATTATGTGAAGGAAAAATTGGGATGAGATTCAAAAATCTTTCTCAGCTTAAACGACCCCAGCCGCTTGAAATAACTTTGAAAAGCCTGCCACAGCACATATTAATGGCAGAGTATGCCAGGGACAAGGCGTTTAAAATCAACGAACTTGTCAATATGACTTTCGAAGAAAGCTTTGAATGGTATGGGTTCACGCTGGCAAACCAAGACCGCCCTGAACTGATTATAGATATTGGATTGCCCCAAAATGATCTGAACCTTCCAGACTATACCGCCTTAGGCTCTGAAAGAATCGCTCAATTTCAGGAATCACTGCCAAAAGAACTGATTATCAATGGATGGATTCATTCTCATGGCGCCTTGAATTATAAGCACTTTTCACACACTGATGAGCAAAATCACCTTATTGTATTAGATTTTGTTGCCCCGCGCACCAGAAAGCCGCTGTCCAAAAAAGAGGTTGCCGTCCAGGATCTGGTTTTATTGGAAAAAGATCGGTTTGAGGAAAAAGACATGGAAAAAGGCAGCGTTTGCCTGATAACCAATGGACCGATTACCGAAGCCAGAATCATGGAAACCGTCTACGGCAGTTTCTGCTACAGCATTGTCATCGGCGATGCCGGCTGGCACGAGCAGGAAATCCACTACCGGGAAAGGGGCATCCTCTCAGGCCATACAACGGTCAGCAGCAAAGCGGCAACCATAGAGTTTGTTGACACGGGCAAGACCTTATCTCAAATTGATATCAGTGCCTTAAGTGATGAGGTGGAGAAAAAAATCAAGCCTCATACCGATCCGCCGCCGGAATTAATTGAAAGAATGTAAGAAATTAGTGAAAAGATTTATTCCGCCTGCCCAACCTGCCCCGTAGGTCCGGAAAATCGTACTGGGGTGGAATTTGTTTTTCCATTTATTCCATCGGAGTGAAATACGGCAATCGATTTCACTTGGACCTTACTTCGATATTCATCATTCAATATTCGACATTCGATATTAATAAATAGTTCAGTGGACATCCATGTCTGTGTCATGACTCATACAATCCCAAACACCATTAGGATCACAGTCTTGGCAATGGTAGTGCTCACCGTAAAGAAGTCTGTGTTTGTAGTCAACCGCTTCCTCTTTACGCACCCAAACTCCACAGTGCGCACAGTTAACATATTGAATATCTTCTTTTTTCATGGTTTGCTATACAATAATTTTTTTATAGTGACTCCAATATAAAGACGGATATTATTCCTCTTTTTCTTCGGGTTTTATTGGCTTGTGCATCGGCAGCCCATAAAGTGTATCAATCCAATATTCAAAATTCTCAGGACCGCCCTCTGCCACTTCACGCCGGAATTTCGCGCAGATTTCCAATCCTTTCTCTTTGGCGCCCGGAGGAAAACCTTTCTCATCGGACCGATATCGCTTTTCAAGCTCGTCGAGCTTGTTCAAAAATTCTTCGTAAGTCATTTGCTCTATGGCCATATGTGCTCCCTAATCTCGGTTTTCATAATCCCGTTAAAATGCAATACTCTATTATTTAAAAGATTTTTTCTACATGCTGAAACGGTTTGCCAGTTAGCCCGTTTGCCGGTTGCAGTGAAGCGGAAATCCCGATTTATCGGGGTTGACCCGTTCATTAATGAAAACCGGCAAACCGGATAACGGGCAAACTGGCTAACCCTTATAACAATCTGTTTTCAGTTTCCTCTACGGCTTTATTAGCCTTTTGAATTATTTCGATAAACGCGTCCGATTGATAGGTTTCGATACCAACAGGGCCCATGTCATTGACCTTATCAAAAGCGCGCTCTTTTTCAACGTGGGTTGCCAGGGCCTTTACAGCCTCAAACAGTCTTAAACACCCTTGTCTTGTTTGTATCTCATTTTCGCCGTCCGTATCCGAGGCGTTCAATCCGTTTTCAATCTCGACTATTACCTTTCTATTATCTACAATTAAATCATAAAAGGTGTCCGATAGATAATAGTCCATACCACTGCATCCTCCGGCAGCGGCTTTGTCAAAAACAGACTCTTTATCAATGTAGGTTACCAGAGCTTTTGCAGCCTCAAACAGTGTCAAAAACTCAACCTTCATCTATCTCTTCTCCTCCGTGCTTTTCGAATCTTACAAACTGTCAAATCAAGTTAAATAGGACGCAGATTTTGACAGACCCGCCTGCCATTGCAAGGCACGAGCGGGCAGGTATACACAGATAATAATACTATTTCTTAATTAAAAAATCTTGATAATCTGTGTCCATCTGTGTCCAAAAAAGAAGATATATATACTTTCAATTTACATATGAATCCGGGTTAAGTGCTCTGATCCGTCTCACCCTGTTCTTTTTCTTGCTGTCGTTTATCAATTTCATCCTTGAATCTTTCGGCAAACGCTGTCTTATAAGCTTCGATTTCCATGGCCTCGTCGTGTCTGCCCAAAAAGGTCAGGGCCATACCTTTGAACACCAGGGCTTCCTCGATATCCGGGTTTAGGGCCAGGGCATCATCAAAGTACGGCAGGCTTTCTTCGTATTTTTGCAGACCCAGCAAGGCATGGCCCTTGGCTGCCAGGGCATGCGCATTGTCGCCTTGCTCTGCCAGTATTTGATCTAAAATTTCAATAGCTTCTTCACACTGGCCCATGTCGTTTAGGGTTAAGGCTTTAAGCTGCATGGCGTACAAATTTTCCGGTCTGAGAGCCAGCTCTTTGTCGCAGCAAAACACGACCTCTCCCAAAAGCCCTTGTTCAGCACACTTCGAGGCCCCCTCCATCCAGGATATTTTATCCTCCGAACTGACGTCGATGACTTGCATCATCAGAGCCTCGTAGGTTTGCTCGACGGTCTGACGACCGGTACGCGCCACCGGCACGTCATGGCCGGGGAGGATGTTTTCAATCTCTTTTCCCATGAGCTGCCTGAGCCCGTACAGGTAATGCTCCAGGTTGCCGCCGCCGGCTTTGTCAGCATCTGATATGGCGTTGGGCAGTACGGTGTCACCGGTAATGGTCGTTTTGGTCGCCTGGTGATACAAACAGATGCTGTCGATGGTATGGCCGGGTGTGTGGATCGCTTCCCATTCAAAGCCGCTCAGATCCAGGGTTTCTCCTCCTTTGATTTCAGTCAGAGAAAATCCGTATTCTTGGAGCGTTTTTTTAAATTCCATGGGACCGGCGGCATGAAGGATAATCTCGATCTCTTTTTTTTCCCAGATCTGGGGGATTCTCAAAAATTCGAACACGCCCATGCAGTGGTCGCGGTGTCCGTGGGTAAGAACGATCTTCTTGATGTCCAGAACATTGTACCCCAATTTTGCAAGCTCGTTAAAAATGGTATAATCATTCCCCGGGTCCACAACGGTGAGGGTGTCACCGGCCAGCACATAGACGTTGCTGGACTGGTGATACCCGATCAGAAACCTGCTGTTTTCAAAGACGGGATGATCAATCTTCATAATCTCGGCGATGGATAGCCACCCCGGGTGATCCGGCTCTTCCTCGGGCAGTTTTTCATCTTCTATCAAAGGCTTTTGATTTTCTTCTTTTTTGGTTTCTTCGGTCATTTTGTTTCCTTTTAGATGGTTTAAATGTTATTTCAGCCACAAAGGCACCAAGGCACCAAGGCACAAAGAAAAAACATAAAAATTAGCTTTGTGTCTCTGTGCCTTTGTGGCCAAAAATTTTAGTTTCCGGCTGCTTTCGTTTCCAGAGCGTTAGTGGGTTGAGTTAATAATACATCAAGGAAAAAATAACAACCCCATTTTTAAGGCAAACAGCCAAAACAAAATCCCCCTCTCCGGTTAAACCGAAAAGGGGGATTTTGGTTTTAATTATGCTTCTCCCCTGCTCACAGGGGAGAGGGTTTTTGTTATGGGTTTATGATGGCTATCCGATATAGTCCAGAACGTAGTCCAATTTCATCTTGTCATCCGGCCACCACTTCTTGCTTATCTTTTCTTCGCCGGGATAGACGGGTTTACCGTCTATATTATTGATTTGCAGATCGGCAAACATAAATGCTGTAAGCTTATGTGCATGTACCACATCAGCCGGAATCAAAACAACAATACCGGTCTCTTTGCTGGTTTCCCACTCAAAATTTTCATTGGGAGCAGAGAACTCCTGGCCGTCTTTGCCGTCGTAAAGCTTGAGCAGTACGCCGGAAACCTTCATCCCCGGCTTCATGTCAAACTCATCAAACAGCTCATCGGATATGTGCCACCAAATGGCTCTCATGTTTTGAGCGGTATATCCTTTGACGAGCATGGGATCAAAGCCGCAGATACCCACACGACATAATTCAGGCATATCAAACCTCCTTTTTACTTTGGTTGGTTTCCACTTTATTTAACTGGTTGCGAAGATCTTCAACCTCGCCATAGCAATAATCCATGAACTCTCTGGCCTCGGGTTCGCTGAGATGTTCTGTCTCAAGCAATCTTGTGACATAGGGATAAAGCTGCTTCTGGATCTCTTCGTTAAATTCCAAAAGCACATACTCGTTATCCCCGTCAGGGGATGCCCAACTTAAAAAACCTCTTTTCCAGTTGTT
>JAFCZV010000151.1 GCA_019314155.1 Deltaproteobacteria bacterium | reverse complement strand
AGCCCAAAAATGTTTTGGACACGGTTTTTTTGAGGAGCCGCGATGGATCATGGATCAGTGTATGGAAAACTGGGTGGATCTTTACCCGAATAGAATGGACCAAATTTGTTGCGGTGGTGGGGGTGGAACCCTTACAACCGGATACAACGAGGAACGGGTCTTTTATGCCAGAAAAAAGATCGATCAGATCAAAGCGACAGGTGCAAAAATGTTGGTGGTTCCCTGTCACAGCTGTCACGGCCAGTTCAACAACGTAAAAGAAGCGTATGGTTTTGGGGATCTTAAAGTAAAGTATTTATGGGAACTGGTTTCCGATTGTCTGATCTTATGAGCCGCCAGCCCGAATATTTGGTGAGCAAAACATCACCTGACAGTTCAATTTTTGTAGAACAATATTAGGAGGTTGTATGAGTGGTTTGATTGTTGGTTTCGGTCGTCCGGATTCTTTTAAGATCGAGGAAATGTTTGACAAAATCCGGCACCGCGGACCCTATCTTTCAGGAATTAGCATAAACAATAGAGCAATCATGGCCCAGAACTATCTGAAAGCCGACTGCCCTGAGGCGCATCCGGAAAACGATCCAGTGCCTGTCACCAATCCAGGGAATAAAAACAGTTCCATATGTTACGACGGTCAAATGGGCAACTCCAACGATCTGTGCAACACTCACGGGATTACGCACGGTTCTTTCAAAGAAGAGCGGTTGATTCTCCACCTATTCAAAAAGTATGGCCCTAATATGCTCTCGTATTTGGATGATGCTGTTTTCGCTTTTGTGATTTCTGACGGTGAAAACCTGTTTGCAGCCCGAGATCTTTTGGGTATCAAAACACTCTTTTACGGATACAAAGACGGCACCTTTTATTTGACAAGCGAACTTAAAAGCCTGATAACCATTACCGACGAGGTCTATGAATTTCCCCCGGGACATTATATGAACGGTTCGGGCACGCTGACCCGGTTTGCAGAACTGCCCCAAAGTCAGCCGGAAATCCTTGCGGACGACCTTGACAAAATAACGGCAACGATTAGAGATATTATCCAGCGCAGCTTCAATAATCGCGTAGACTTCAACGTGCTCACCGGCAGCCTGCTCAGCGGCGGAATTGACAGTAGTGTCATCGTCTGGCTGGCCAGTGAAGCCTACATGAACAAATTTGGGAATGACGCCCGATTAAAAACCTTTGCTTTGGGCGTGGGAGAAAGTGAAGATATAAAATGTGCCCGCTTAATGGCAGCCCATATAAACTCAGACCATCATGAATTAATTGTAGACTTAGATCGAATACTGGAAGTACTACCCGGTGTGATCTATTATTTGGAGTCTTTCGATCCCTCACTAGTGAGGGGCTCGGTATCCAATTATCTAATCTCCAGATATGCCAAAGAAAAAGGGATCGAAGTACTCCTTTCCGGAGAAGGCGGTGATGAGATTTTTTGCGGATACCTGTATCTCAAGGACTTCCCTGCTGAAGAATTGTTCGCTCGTCAGATGGAATGCATCGGGTTTTTGCATAATAATGCTTCGTTGCGTTTAGACCGAATGAACCTTTGCAATTCTATTCGGGTAGTAACCCCCCTGATATCCGGCGAATTGCTCAACTATGCCATGACCCTTCCCCCTGAATATAAGCAAAAACCTGATGGCGACCAGAAAATCGAAAAATGGATTTTCAGAAAGGCTTTTGAAAACGTGCTGCCCAAAGAAATCGTATGGCGGCTGAAACAGGAATTCTCTCAAGGCTCCGGCTCGGCCGATTTACTTCCGGCATATTTTAAAGATGAGGCGTTGCTGGAAGCTCAAAAAAGTTTTCCCATGGTGCGGAGCAAGGAAGAGCTGTATTATTTTCAAATCTTTACCAGACATTTTGGCAGCGGACGGGCCGTCGATACGGTCGGCCAGTGGATTCGTTTGTAATCTTTAGAAAAATGAAATCATTTCGGTAAGATTCTATTTTTTTAAACGGCCCCTCATCCGTGGCTGACCACCATCAAGGCGACGAAATAGCAGTATGATAACGGCGTACCTGGTATAGACATTCGCGCCTACCCTCAAAAAACAGCTCTTGACAGTCCCATAATCCTGTGACAATCCTACTCACCTACAAGATCTGGCAGACGATCTTTCTGCAATATAAGTCGGTCCAAGTTAGCTACGTAACCGTTATGGTTAATGATGGGGGGTTTCTCTATGGGCAAGTTCATGGGACGAATTGTTGATGTGGATCTGAGCAATGGAGCCTTGCAGGCTTCACCATTCCCGGAGTATGCCTACCGCAATTTTCTGGGAGGTCGGGGTTTCAATGTGTGGTATCTTAATCAACTTATTCACCCCGGTATCAACCCGTTGGGCCCGGAAAATATTCTAACGCTTTCCTGCGGGTTGCTCACCGGCACCGCAGCGCCTGTTTCTTCAAGATTGCACATCAACGCCCTTTCACCCCTGACAGGCATACTGGGCAGTTCCAATGTAGGCGGGGGTTTTGCTTCTAAACTGCGGTCATGTGACATTCAAAGCCTAATTTTTCGAGGCCTGGCCCCGACCCCTGTCTACCTCTGGATCGATAGAGATATGGTGGAAACGCGCGACGCACAAAGCCTGTGGGGTCTGGATACTTGGGAGACGGACAGGCGTCTCAAGGAGGAGTTGGGAGACGAAGACCTGAAGATTCTGGCCATCGGACCCGGGGGAGAAAACGGCTGTCGATTTGCCTGTATCATATCTGATCTCGATCATGCCGCCGGACGCACCGGCATGGGTGCTGTCATGGGATCCAAAAACCTCAAAGCAATTGTAGTAAGGGGACGAAGACGCCCTAATAATAAGACATCGTCCAATCAGCGTCAGGCAATCAGAAATTACGTCCAGCAGATGAGGAACTCCCCCCAATTTGAAACCGTATCCACTTACGGAGGCGCCGGATATGTGAAATGGGCCGACGACATGGGCATACTGGCGACGCGCAATTACAGGCAAAACCGCTTTGAAGCGATCGATTCCCTGGATGGAAAACAGTTGCGAAAATATGTCACTCGATCTCGAGGCTGTAACAAGTGCCCAATTCAATGCAAGGCAGAGCTTCAATTTGGGGATGAAGGTGCAAAAGCATTACGCCCCGAATTCGAACCCATGATCTCCTTGGGCTCCAAGTGCGGCTTGAGCGATCTGGAGGCAGTCGTCCGGCTGGACAACCTCTGTTCCCGGGTGGGGATCGATAATATGTCCGCAGGCAGTACCATTGCTTTTGCCATGGACCTATACGAGAGAGGAATCCTTACACCCGAACTCACCGGCGGCTTGGACCTATCCTGGGGAAATGCGGAAGCCATGGAAACCCTCATCAGGCAAATAGTTGATAGTAAAGGACTTGGCTCCATTCTTGCCAGGGGGGTCCGGGAAGCCGCGGCCGTCATCGGACGAGGTGCCGAACGCTTTGCCCCGCATGTCAAGGGATTAGAACTTTCAGGGTATCATCCCTGCCACATCATGGGGACAGCTTTGGGATATGCGGTCTCCAGCCGCGGTGCAGACTTTAACGATGTCTTCTCCACCCTGGAATACGGATGGTCACCGGACAGAGCAGCCCAAGAGTTTGGTACAACAGAGGCCGTCAACCTCAAATCTATTCATGGGAAAGCCCATTTGGTACGACGATCAATGATCGTCAACCTGGTTCTGGATTGTCTGGGCCTTTGCAAAGTGCCGGCCCTGTCGTTAATACGCGCTTTTGATCTGGAGTATGAAGCTGAGCTTACTACTGCTATGAACGGCAAGACCGTAGATGCTAAGATGCTGTTTGCAGTCGGAGAGAGACTCGCCAATTTGGAGAGACTATTCAATGTACGGCATGGAGTCAGCAGTGCTGAGGATTGCCTGCCCGAGATGTTTTTTGATAAAGAATACAATTCTAACGACGAGCCGTCCAAACCTATTGCATGGATGGAGCCGATGAAGCAGGAATTCTATAAGGTCATGGGCTGGGATCAGTCCGGAAAACCTTCCAGGGAGAAGCTGGAGGAATTGGATCTTAGTTAGTCTCCATCAATAAAGGAATGATAACATGATTACGAATGAGTCGTCTCCGAGACCTGCTCTACTCTTTTTATCCCAAGCCGATAAAGAACGAATTCACCAAGCCGTACTGGAAATTTTGGAAAAGATCGGTATGCAGATCCTCCACGACGAGGCCCTAACCCTTTTGCAGAAGGCCGGCTGTCGTGTGGCGGAGGACAACATCGTAAAAATACCCGAAAACCTGGTACAAGGAGCCATCCGGACCGCGCCCCGCAATATTCCCATCCATGACCGTGAAGGCAGCCATGTCATGGATCTCGGGGGTCGTCGCTCCTATTTCGGCACCGGTTCCGACCTCCTCTATGCACTTGATGCGGAAACCATGAAACGGCGTCATTGTATCCTAGATGACGTCAGTCGCGCAGCTCGTCTCTGCGATGCGCTTTCCAATATTGATTTCATCATGTCTTGTGCGCACCCATCCGATGTTGACCCACATAAAGCCTACTTTGCCGGCTTTCAGGCCATGGTTGAGAATTCCAGCAAACCTATTGTCAGTACCGCCGAAGACCGAAACGACTTGAGGGAAATGTGGAGAATCGCCGGAATCCTCAGAGGCGGCCAAGAGAAACTGCGTGCGCGACCCTACTTCATCCACTATGCGGAACCCATAAGCCCATTGAAACATCCTTTCACCAGCCTGGATAAGCTCCTTTTTTGCGCTGAAAAACAGATTCCTGCCATTTACTCACCAGCTCCCCTCTCCGGAGCCACAGCTGCCATGACCCTTGCCGGACACGTCGCCCAAGGATTGGCGGAATGCTTTTGCGGTTTGGTCATCCATCAGTTAAAAGCTGAAGGGGCGCCCTTTCTCATGGGCATGGGAGCTGCCGTGATGGATATGGCCACCAGCCAGAGTTCATACAATGCTCCGGAATACTACCTTGCTTACATGGCTGCCATTGAAATGAGCCAATATTATGATCTCCCCAGTTGGGGCTACGCCGGGACCAGTGATTCCCAGATTCCTGACGGCCAGGCCACCCTGGAAGCCACCTTCATCACTTTCCTGTCGATGATGTCTGGAGCGAATCTGAATCACGACGTGGGCTACCTCGACTTTGGCCGCACCGGAAGCCTGGAGATGGTGGTGATCATTGATGAAATCATCGATCAGTTACGACGATTTCAAAGAGGCATTCCGGTGAACGATGACGAACTGGGGTTGGATGTCATTAAGGAGGTTGGACCAGGGGGCCAATTTCTCACCCACAAACATACCTTGAGACACTTTCGGTCTACCCAGTGGCGCCCCAGACTCATTTGCCGGGATGGTTATGAAAAATGGGAAGAATCGGGAAGTCGAAATCTTTTGGACCGCGCCCGGCAGCGGCTCCTGGAAATTATCGAAACCCACCGGCCCCTGCCGATTCCACCGGAAAAGGCGCAAGTCATCCGCAGTCTGGCGGATCAATTTATAAGTGAGTGAATACCGCCAGGTGAAGTCGCATAGCGTCACATGCATGGAGACAAGACACTCTTCTCGGTCTCGTTAGTGTTCATCCATCTGCTCGACGTGGAGACGCTCTGATACACCCGGCACCGTGATGACCGGTAACACCTGGCGCAGTTCTTCAAGGGGTATGTGACACTTGATAATGTGCCGAT
The DNA here is from genome assembly GCA_019314155.1 of Deltaproteobacteria bacterium. Classification (GTDB taxonomy): domain Bacteria; phylum Desulfobacterota; class Desulfobacteria; order Desulfobacterales; family UBA11574; genus JAAXQD01. The sequence goes on along the minus strand of JAFCZV010000151.1, from coordinate 2,514 downwards.
CTACCACGAATTGCTCCAGCGGCGGATCATTATCACAGATATCACCAATTCGCCGGTGGCAGCGGGTACAAAACGGGCAACCCTTGGGCGGTTTCATTGCACTTGGCAGGTTCCCTTCCAGCACAATTTCACGCTTGGTCACTTCAGGGTCGGCGATCGGTACCGCAGATAACAGCGCTTCTGTATAGGGGTGATAGGGTGGAGCGAAGATTTCCTCCGTGGTTCCTCTTTCAAGAATATGCCCGAGATACATGACGACAATGCGATCCGACAGGTAACGCACCACGCTCATATCATGGCTTATGAAAAGCAGCGTGGTTTTATGTTCGCGCTGAATATCCATCAGCAGCTCTGTCACCGCCGCCGCTACAGAGACATCCAGTGCGGAAACCGGTTCATCTGCAATTACCATACTCGGGTTTCCGGCAAATGCACGGGCGATACCGATACGCTGCTTCTGTCCGCCCGACAGCTGCCTGGGTTTTCTAAAATAAAAATCCCTTGGCAGTTTGACCGTATCCAGAAGGATCATCACCCGATCGAATATTTTCTTCTTATCAGTTTCCACCCCAAATTTCTTGATAACGCGTGATATCTGACCGCCAATACTATGGCTTGGATTCAAGGTGTCAAACGGATTTTGAAATACCATCTGAAGCGAGCTAATCTGTTTGGCGCTGCGGTCTCTAACTGCCACTTCCGAAATGTCTTTGCCGTTGTGACGCACCTCGCCCTCAGTACTTGTTTCCAAACCCATCAGCACTTTGGCAAAGGTTGATTTGCCACAACCGGATTCACCAACAATCGCTACAGTTTCACCCTCCCTGGCAGTAAAGCTCAACTCCTCGTTGGCTTTTACATGGCGAATTCTTTTGCCGGCAAATAAAGCCCGCAGTGAGTTGTCACGAACCTCGTAGTACTTCTTCATGCCATTTACCTTGAGGACCCGTTTGCCAAGCTCGATCGCCTCTTTGGCCTCACCGCCCGGCACCTCGCGACGATGGTCGATTTCTTTATAGCGTAAACATCGTACGCGATGGTCGGGGGCACTATCTTCAACATGTACCATTTTGAAACGCTCAAGATCACACAGCCCTGGCTTGAAATAATCACAGCGCGGATGGTAATAACAGCCCTGGGGCCGCTCAAACGGCAACGGGAGCTGACCCCGAATCGGTTTCAGCGGTGCCGCATTTTTATCCGCCGTCGGCAACGGGATACAGGCAAAAAGGCCGTGGGTGTAGGGGTGTTTTGGCCAGGTGAACCGAGGTTATGGGAAATATAGATCTGAGATGTGCCGAACTTCTTGCTGATATCGGCAACCAGCTTGACGATGCCGGCCTCTACCGTCACATCCAGTGCGGTAGTAGGCTCATCCAGCAGCAACAGTGATGGATTCGACAAAAGCCCCATGGCGATAACCACTCGCTGTTGCTGTCCTCCCGATAACTGGTGCGGGTAGGATTCCATCATCCGCTCAGGATCGGGCAAATTGACATCAGACAGCATCTGCGCAGCTCTCTGCCGCGCTTCATCCTTGGAAATGTTCTCATGCGCCAGGGGCACTTCCATAAGCTGAGTTTTTATTTTGAGGCTTGGATTCAAAGAGGCAAAAGGCTCCTGGTAAATCATGGCGATCTCGGCTCCTCGAATACTGCGTAGCTCACTCTCTGACAGTTGGGTCAAATCGCGGCCTTTGAAGGTGATACTGCCGCTCTTGATACCCCCGTTGGCGCCCATGTACCGCATGATCGCCATGGCGACGGTAGATTTGCCGCAGCCCGATTCGCCGACAATGCCGATGGTTTCACCGGGCTTTACCGTCAGCGAAAAATCCACAACCGCCGGGATCTCTCCCGCCCGGGTATAGTAAGAGATGCAGAGGTCCTTGCAGATCAGTACCGGTGCTTGATCTTTATTCATATGTTGCTTACCTCCTAATCACGTAATGAGATTTCACGCAGACCGTCCGCCAGTAGATTAAACCCCAATATCAACGAAGATATCGCGATGCAGGGAAAGAGCGTCATGTGTGGAAAGGCCATGGCCATCTGCCGTGTTTCGTTGACCATGCCACCCCAATCAGGGTCCGGCGGCGGCAGACCCAGACCGAGAAAACCGAGCACACCGATGGTGATAATAACGTAACCAAGACGCAGGCATGCATCGACGATAAGCGGTCCGCGGGCGTTGGGTAAGATCTCAACCAGCATCACTCGCCAGTCTGATTCGCCTCTGGTCTGGGCCGCGGCAACATAGTCGCGATTGCGAAGGTCCAGCACCAATCCGCGCACGATACGCATGATCCCGGGGGAAGATGCAAAGGTGATGGCAATAATGATGTTAATTCCGGAGGCGCCGATCGTCGCGATGATGATAATATACAACACCAGCACCGGAAATGAGAGAATGATGTCGGCAATACGGGAGAGGACATCATCCACCCAGCCGCCGCGATATCCGGCCGCAAGCCCCATCAGAATACCCACTGTATAAGCGCAAAGGGTAGCAAGG
>JAFCZV010000150.1 GCA_019314155.1 Deltaproteobacteria bacterium | reverse complement strand
TTTGGATTTGGTTAAAGCTGAAATTTAAAAAGGTCGGGGGAGAGAGGGGCGTTACTTTTTACAAATTACGCATTCTGGAGGTTTAATAATTTCAAACATAAGGCAGCAATTAGTATGTGGTCTTTTATTCCTAGTCTTGGGAAAAATTACGGACTTTAATATATTATTCTCTTATCAAAGGTTTGGGTGAAGCTGTGATATCCACTTGTCATAACAGACCACCACGATCGATGGTGAACATCTATCTGCTTTCGTTGAAATTGGGGCTTGATGCAACTAATTCCACTCAATCTGCCGAACAACCTTTATGCCCTCATCCAGCATTTGAACGACAGCAGATTCGACTGCTGAAAGACCGTTAAAAACGCGTGATGAAATATAGTTTTTAATCCGGGCACCGGATATGCTTAAATCAACAACGACCTGAAGGTTTCTGTTTCGGAATTTTTTTGATGTTTCGATCGAAGAGACCCGCACACAACTGTTGAGCGTGCAGCCGCCCATGATCAGCGTTTTTTTCCCGTGATCCATGCAGCGGCTGACCCATTGCCTGAATCCATTGGTGTGTGGAAATAACACACTGTTGCCGGGCTTGATAAAATAGAGCTGGTCCCGGTCTAAAATGTCAGATATTCGCCCGGCCCATCCGTAGCTGTCCGCAGGAAATGGGCAGCGGGTAAACATGATTTCCATTTGGCCGTAATATCGAGTTAAAAAAGCCGAACAGTTGTCGAACGCTGACCGAATCGGGATAACATCCATCTCTCCACCGTACCCAATCGAATGCATCCAGGCTCCTTCGGTAAAAGACCGCTGAGGATCTAAAATTAGCAGGGCAGAATCTTCAGCAGGGATGCAGGCGATCTCAAGGGTTTCAAGCAGAGACTGATATTGGAGCCCAACCTCTGTCCCGGCAGCGTTTTCCAGAAGCCCGGTAAGACTGTCGAAATCCGGTTGGCCAAGACGGTCTTCTTTCTGAATTTCATTTCGATTATCTTCCTCGGCCGTTTCATCGTTCGGAATCCGGTCGCCTCTCAAAGATACCGATTGTAAGAAATGTGGTGATTTTAAGAGGATATTGCCGTATGGTCCCAGCGGATCATTGTGGATCTGGTTGATTAGGGCGATGAATTTACTCTTCGGGATAGGCTTTGAAATGCTCAAAAGATCAAAAGCTGCCAAAAGCGGTGCTTCATGCCATGACCACCTGAATCGTTTGGCAGAAGTGTTCAGGTCGGAACGTGACAGGAGACCGTCTTTGTCCAGGTCAAGCGTATCGAAAAACATGGCTGGTGTTTGATTGTTCACATCTGATCAATAACCGCAATTGAATGCTTAGTCAAATGGGTAACCCGATGGGATTTCGAGTAAAAAGGAATATCCAATATCTTTAAAGGATGGCTTTTTTGACAAAAGATCGTGATTATTCTCTTATCAGTGGTTTGGTTGGAGCTGTGATCTGTAGATGATATTTCAGGAATCATACTGATGATTTGAACCCAATGCTCACGATTTTTAGGATCACCCTTAATCATCAATGAGACAGCCTCAAAAAAACCGCCAACCGGTTAAAACTCAGACCACAAGATGTTGATTTTTCCTGCCTCCATCCAGCCAGGAAAATGAGGATTCATTCAAGTGTGATACTCATAAGATATCAAATTCATTAAGAGATTTTATTGCTCAGCGATATATTGCAGATATCACAGGTTCGCCTGATGTTTGAATAAGTTGGAGATAGTGAAGGTTTTAAAACATTCAAAAACCCCTTACCTACTGGCAATATTAACTTTCTTGGATGGGGCTGCTAATCACGATTGATAGCAGTAATTGGAACTTTTCATTTCTTTCCTAAAAGCACAAGCGTTATATCTCTCACATCAAAGACAATTGATACTGCTATAGTCCCAAGCAACAAAATTATCCAAACTCCATATGGATTGCTGTATTGAAAAGAGGAATGCATTAAATCACTTTTTATGAGATAGAAAGCCAATGGCCCCCATACTGCAATATGCGCGATACCGATAAGGTGCGCGGAATTTGTAATAATAAATACTAAAATCACGCATGCAAGAGTTACAACAAGTGCAGCAAGTACAATTCGTGCTGATTTATATTTCCAAACAAAAATTACAGATGAGAAAAAAATTATAATAATCCAGTATAGCCATATTTTAATCGCTGGAGTTGTAACTTCTTGAATTGCCAGTAGCATCTGTAAAAATATCGCTTTCATTAGAACCTCAACAGCTGATTACGGAAGCTACCCGTTTTTACCTCATTTCTACCATCAATATAATTCACCTTAACCTCTGTAACTGACGCATCACCCAAGCCAAAAATAATGATGCGAGAACTGTCTGAACACAATCCTTCCCCTGAAACGTATGGACGGCTCAGAATACGTCCATCAGACAAGTCAACAGTGACAGTTGATCCAATGGAACTCACATTAGCAGGCAGCTCTATTTTAAGGTAATTGCCTTTACCGGCTTTGCTGAGAAATAATTTTGAGTCGCCATTAAGATTTGCATGAACAATATCAGGGCGACCATCACCATTAAAATCCGCCGTGAGAGGTGATATTGAATAGGTGCGATTGATAACGCCGGCCTCTTTTTCAGCAGTGGCAAACTCACCATTAGGCGTTTGCAATAACAAGCGACCATCTGAACGAAGGAAAGGCAGCTTGTGTGGCGGCAAACCAATATAGTTTGTCGACACAATTAAATCTTCCAGACCATCGAGGTTAAGGTCTTCAAAGACGCCGCCCCAGGAAAACTCATAGTCAGCAATTTTAACTTTATCCGCAATATCTTCAAACTGAAAGTTGCCTTTGTTCTGGAACAGTATCCATTTCCAATTACTGACCTGTGAATCGGCCAAATCACCGCGAATCAGAAAGTTTGGTGGAGTTGAACCGACATTGGAGAAAAAGAAATCAGCTAAACCATCATCCCCTAAATCGGTAATACCAATCCCCATTGGATAACTATAGCTATTGGTATTCGGATTGCTGACACGCTCAAACCTGATCCCACCTTTGTTGCGCCATGTAACAACATGACCGGTGTCATGGGCAACAATCAAATCTTCTTTACCGTCGCGGTCAACATCAATAAAGGCTGATTGAAAGGTGTTGTGCTTGTAGGTCAAGCCTGCCTGCTCAGTGCTATCTGTAAAAGTATTATCACCATTATTGATAAACAAACGACTCGACCCACCATACCCTTCACGAAATATATTCTGACCTTCAACCAAATCGGGACGAATGTAGCCTGAAACATACATATCAAACGCCCCGTCACGATTAAGGTCTGCAACAGCAATCGACAACGCTAAAGTCCCTTCAGGCATTATTGCATCTAATTTTTCTGCGGTGAATGTACCCTTGTTATTGTGATGCAACCATATGCCATCTTCGCGTGCAACGAGTAAGTCTTGCTGACCGTCTTTATCAACATCAAGCACGATACTACCCAAACTTGCACTATTATCTTTAGTGATACCGCCTGCACCATCAATGGCTGTCAGCTTATTATCTTGAAACCTAAACAGCCCATCGGGTGTATTTTTACTGCCGCCTAAAAACAATTCTTCTGTGCCGTCACCATCAATATCGATAATGGCAGACGCTAAGAACGGCAAACTGATAGAAAAATCATTGCCCTGATTAAAGGTAATTGTCGATTCCTGGTAAGCTGGAACTTCAACTCCAGTAAGATCAACGTTATAGTCATCCTGTCTGTCTAAAATAAAGTATCCTGCGACAATACCCATCAGGGCAAAGATCGCAATCGGAATAATCAAGAATAGCTTTTTTAATATACGCATTTTTTTACTCCTTTGCCTTTATAGAATAATAAATTGAAAACATAAAAAGTAAGGAAAACGCTACATTTAATGCGATTGGCATTAAATAAATACCAATCCCGGGAGCAACAAGCCAAATAACGAAGCTTACAAGAATTAAACAAATCGGATTAAGCAATGCCATCCAGCGGGGGTAATGACTGCGCCCGGTAAGCACTAACCAAATAAATATGATTGAAAAGACCAGCGTGGCAAGGCGTGTGACTTGTAATAAATTTTCATAACGCAATTCATATAATGAAATAAAAGATATGGGATCGACTATCGATGTGCTATTGACGATGTCGCTGATCCCGGCACGAGAACCAATCCACACTGAACCAATTATTATGCCATATGACATAACAACGAATGCAATACGTGATGCCGGAATATTTGCAGGTTCCAACATCTTCATTATGTGCCAATAACCAATAATATAAAGCGGTGCACTCAGTACACTTAAAAAATGTCCAATTGTCGTTCTATTCTCGTTAATGCCGCGCATAAATTCATATGCACCCCCTTCAGCAAAGCGTCCCTGAGCATCAAAATGCAACAGAAACTCGCCAGCACCAACCAAAATAGCAGCAAGCAGCCCAAGCACACCTGCCATAATTAATTGCCTATGAGTTAATTTCAAGTACTTGCTCCTGTTTGATTTCTAAATGTCCGCGGCATTATTCCGATGAGTCGGGATAATCGACCGGCATCTCCCAGAAGTTCAGCATTCGGTGAGTCAGCGGTCGTTCTGGGCTGCCCGGTTTGGATCCGTTATTGATGGTCCGTATAATATCGGAACTCGTCGACGGATTGTTCAGATAGTAACTGTGGCCGATAAAGCTCTGCATGCCATGCACGTCAATGAATGAAACATTCTTTACGATCTTGAAAATCGACTGCTCTTGCTCGCCAAGATCGGAAGCTCTGATTTGACCGAAGCGGGTTCCACTCATTAGTGTCTGCGCCAGGCCCAACGCCTTGTCTGTATTGGTAGTATAGACCGTTATCTGGCCAAAAGCTGGGCCGATCTTCTCCCCCATGAGGCGTTGACGAACGATGTCAAAGTCGAGGTCTGGAGCCGCCATGATCAAATTTTCGATTCGATAGAGCTCGCGTGGGTTGTGACCACCGGCTCTGGCTTCGATGATCAACTCGCGGAGCGCGGTGGCAGCTACATCGGCACCGCGACTGTGGGCGAGGATATTGATTCGCTCCACCTCCGGAAACGACGCCAGCAATCGGATCAGGTTCTTTAGGTGGTAGATCGTAAACTCTCCGGATTCTCGGTCAATGAAGTATCCGAACAATCCTCCATGTGCGGCTGGCCACGAATAGAGCAACGGCACTCCATGGCGTCCGAGGAAATGCCAGAGTTCCGCCAACGAAACAGCGGCCCAATCAAAGGAATTATTGAAGCCATGAATGAAAATGTGGATCTCTTTGTTACCGGTCCGCGACAAACGCAGATTGATCTCTTGACGAAACTTCGAGGCCACTTGGTCGTACTTGCCCTGTACCTCGGGATCTTCTCTGATCTCTCCATTGACTACTAAAAATGCATGTGGGGTAGCCGGAAATCGGCCAAGCTCGTTCCTTGATATTACGCTTACTGAGGGCGAAGT
>JAFCZV010000585.1 GCA_019314155.1 Deltaproteobacteria bacterium | reverse complement strand
TATCTTCAACCCGAAAAACAGGTCGGGAACCTTTGCCGCCTGCACTGTAAGGATACTTGAAAACAGCACCGCCGTGGTGGCGCATGAATTTCGTAACAATGCGCTTAATTTGCTCCAGGTTTTTCGCATCTGCCACCTTGAAAGGCGCAACAGGCACGCCGGCCCTCCGCATCCAGATCTTGGCCTTGACCTTATCACCTTCGATGAACGCCGCTTTTTTTGTCAGGCCGATGACCTGGTCACCATAACCTGCCTCGATGAGTTCATCTACAATTCCTTCATAAATAAGATCTTCAGGCATGATAACGATATAGTCGACTTCTCCGTTTTCGAACGCCTCTATGATTACAGCTTTGTAGTCCTCAACCGCTTTTCCTTCAATGGGGAAAATTTTCAGGGTCCAGTTCTTTTTCCCCCTGACAGCGTCCATTACCGGGTCCATACCCGTCATACCCTTGATTATGGCGCCGATATACTTCTCACTTTCAACTGTAGATACAGTATAGGCACACATACAGGTCCTGCCATCCGGTCCAACAAAGCCGATAGTTTTCTTTGCCATAAGATTTCCTTCCTTCAATTTTCTAAATGTATGAGGGTGTTACATATTCACAAGAGCAATACATTTTGTCAATACCTGAAAAGGGACTGTGTATCGTTTTTTGTAACAGTATATCAATCATCTCGCAACGCTCGAATTAAACCATTCAAGACCTTCTCTGTTTCGACAATCTTTGCTTCAAGCAGAGATGAATCCTGGTTGCGCAAGAACCCCAAATGCTTCGACAAACTTAGCTGATAATGCAGTTCCCTCAATGACCCGAAAGCTATGTAGAGAAAACGAAGATGATTTGTCCCTAAAAGCCTTCAACCTTCAGTCTATCCATTGGTTTATCGGATTTCTCATAAGGAAAGGGGAAAAAGATGTGGGGACCCGGATCGATACCGCATTCACCGGAGCGCAGCCTTGAAATGTGACCTTGGCGCATTTCCTCTCGCATCCGGTCGATGCTGTTTTCCATTTCATCGGCTTTCACCATTAAATTTTCAATGGGATGGTGAATTCCATCGGTTACAAGATCGAGGAAGGCGATGGTCTGCTCCGAGATGGTTTTTAGGTCCGCTTTGGCATGACTTGTAAATGGAATATTATTTTCTATTATCGTTTCAGTAAGTTGGGCGATATTTTCCACGGAATCACCGATTCTTTCGATATTGTTGGTCATTCGCATCAAGCTCGAGATTTCTTTAGCCTCCGACTCGCTCAAATCGCTCTGATATAGCCTGGATAAATACGAAGTGATTTCCAACTGCATGTCATCCAAAAAGTTTTCGATACGTTGCCACTTGCTTAATTTTTTAAAATCCCGGTCTTCGATCCGCTGGATGGTATCTTCGAGCGTATTTGCAGCGACTTCTGACATCCTGATGATTTCACTTCGTGCCTTGGCCAGAGCAGCGATGGGCGTATCGTCGAACTTGGTGCTGAAATTGGGCAGCCGGTAAATATCTTCCAAAGGGTCTTCTTTGGGAGATAAGAAAACCGCCACCTTTATCAGCAGGGGAAGAAAGATCAGAAAAATCGTTCCGTTGATGACGTTGAACAAGGTGTGTCCATTGGCGATATAGCGGGCGATATTGAGCATATCCCCTTGAACGACTTGATCCACAGGCCCTTTACCCATAACCATCGTGACATACTTTATGAAGTCGATGAAATAGGGGAAAATGATCAGCATGATGGTGACCCCTATGACATTGAACATGGTGTGGGCCCTGGCGGCTCTGTGGGCGTTGATATTGGTTGAACCAATGGTTGCCAGTTCGGCGGTGATGGTGGTCCCGATATTTTCACCCAGAACCAGGGCCATGGCCCCGGGAAACGACAACAATCCCTGGGTGGCCAAGGTCATTGTCAAACCTATGGTGGCGGATGAGGATTGAACCAGAATCGTAAGAACGGCGCCGATAAATACGCACAGTAACAGACCGCCGGTGGTTCCAGGATCGAATTTGGTAAAAAATTGAATAAAGGTGGGATCATTTTTAATCGGAGCCAGCCCGTGTTTCATGACCGTCATTCCAAAAAAAAGGAGGCCGAAACCCAAAATGACTTCTCCGATATAGCGATATTTTTTTTGTCTGGTGAAGAATTTCATGCAGACCCCGACGGCAATAGCCGGTAAGGCCGCTTCGGTCAGTTTAAAGGCGATTAATTGGGCGGTTACCGTGGTACCGATATTTGCTCCTAAAATAACCCCCACAGCTTGCTGTAAGGTCATCAAACCGGCACTTACGAATCCGATGAGCATGACCGTAGTGGCCGAAGACGATTGAACCATGGCGGTAACACCTGCTCCGGCGAGGCAGCCGATTACCCGATTGGATGACACCGCCCCCAGAATTTTTTTAATTCGTTTTCCAGCGGACAGTTGGAGACCATCGGTCATCATCTTCATCCCGAGTATGAACAAACC
>JAFCZV010000149.1 GCA_019314155.1 Deltaproteobacteria bacterium | reverse complement strand
AAGACCTGTTAAAATCCTCAACCATCTGGGTGTGCCTTTCCTGCGAAATGTGTACGACTTACTGCCCCAATGAGGTGGATGTTGCGGAAACAATCAATCATTTACGCAACATGGCGGCGCACTCGTCCATAACTCCTAAAGAAAAAAGTCTTGCCGTATTTCATCAAACGTTCCTGGAAGTACTTCGAAAATCCGGCAAGGTCAACGAATTCCGATTGATGAATGCTTATTATTTAAAACCGGGCATTTTTCAGGAAAAAATAAAAAACGGAACCCTTAAAGAAGAGCTTCTGTTGGGCTTAGCGTTATTGCGTAAAGGGAGACTCAGAATATTCACGCCCAGGTCCAGGGCCATAAAGGACATTCAAAAAGCCTATCATCAGATTCGAGGAGAGATCGTTTAATGAGAATATCTTTTTATCCGGGATGCTCTCTGGAAGGGATGGCCAAGGACTATTTCCACGCCATTGATGCGGTGTTCGAGGCGATGGATATCGATCTGGTTGAAATAGAAGATTGGTCTTGTTGCGGGGCTACGGCTGCCCATAGTCTCAGCGAGGCGATGTCGGTAATTCTGCCCGCAAGAAATTTAGCTGCTGCTGAAAAAATGGGGCTCGATATCGTTGCGCCGTGTGCCAATTGTTTTAATCGTCTACGGTTTTCCCAGCAGATAATCAAGAAAAAGGTTTTTGATATACCCTGGCATGTTACAGGAGACATCCAGGTCCATGATATGACCCGTTTTCTGGCAGAATCATCGATGATAAAATCGATAAAAAAACGGGTCTTAAAACCTTTAACAGGACTAAAAGTTGTGTGTTATTACGGCTGCCAGATGGTCCGCCCTCCGAAAATCACCGGCTACACAGATTACGAAAACCCCCAAACCCTGGATCGTATTGCCGCTGCAGCAGGTGCTGAAGTGATAGACTGGTCTTATAAATCGACATGCTGTGGTGCAAGTATCGGTATCGGTCGCAAGGACATCGGAGAATCTCTAACCATGCGGATTTTGCAAAAAGCACAGCAAGCCGGGGCGGAAGCCATCGTGGTCTCATGTCCTCTGTGTCAGTCGAATCTCGATATTATCCAAAAAGATCGATCAGATAGACGAACCCCGGTATTTTATTTTGCGGAATTGCTTCGTCTCAGTTTTATAGCGCATGGAGACCCAAAATGGTTTAAAATGCATTTTACGGATCCGGTACCACTTCTAAAGGCAAAGGGGTTGTTATAGAACGTTATGGGATCCTATGTTAAAAGGCCGGTGGGGAAAGTTATTGTTGTCGGTGGAGGGATCGGCGGCATTCAGTGCGCCCTTGACCTGGCGGATACGGGGTTTTATGTCTATCTTGTAGAAAAAACGCATACTCTCGGCGGAACAATGGCCCGCCTGGACAAGACTTTTCCCACCAATGATTGTTCAACCTGCATGTTTTCTCCAAAACTGGTGCAGGTGGCCGGCCATGCGAATATCGAGATTTTGCCCCTGAGCAGGATTCTTGAGTTAAATGGAGGGCCCGGGCGATTTGTGGCACAGATTGAAAAACTGCCCAGGTATATCAACGAAGAAAAATGCATTTCATGCGGCAAATGCGCTGAAAAATGCCCCAAAAAAGTGCCCGATCCGTTTAATGGTGAACTGGCAACACGCAAAGCGGCTTTTCTGACATTTCCTCAGGCCGTCCCTTTGAAATATGCACTGGATGCAGAAAATTGCCTTTATTTAATTAAAAAAAAATGTGGCATCTGTGAAAAGATTTGTCCTGCCGACGCCGTTGAATATAACCAAAAACCTGAAATCTTCCAGATCGAAGCCGGTGCGGTTGTAATATCAACCGGTTTTGAACTGGCTTTGACAGTTCAAGAAGGCGAATTCGGTTACGGAAGGTATCAAAACGTTGTAACGTCCCTGCAGTACGAACGCATGTTATCGGCCACAGGTCCCTATGGCGGACATCTCCGGCGACCGTCTGACCACAAGGTTCCGCGGAAAGTCGCCTGGATTCAGTGTGCCATGTCACGGGATCCGGCCAGGAACAGGCCTTTTTGTTCTTCAGTCTGCTGTATGCATGCAGCCAAACAAGCCGTATTAACACGCAGTCATGAACCGAAAACCGAGGCGACCATTTATTTCTTGGATATCCGGGCTCACGGAAAAGGATTTGACGACTTTGTGGACCGCGCTCGAATCCAACACGGCGTACAATACAGGCGATCCATGATTTCTCAGGTTTATCTGAATCCTGAAAATGACAATCTGACCATCGAGACATTTGATCACCATTTAAACCAAAAAAAGGAAGAGGAGTACGACCTGGTTGTTCTGTCGAGCGGTTTCAAACCGTCGGATGATTTTGTGGATCTTACAAAACAGATGGGACTGGTCACGAACCCTTACGGGTTTTTAACCACCGAATTTGATGAACCGGTTGCGACTTCCCGGCCCGGTGTTTTTGTGTGCGGCGGTATTGAAGCGCCCAAAGACATCCCCGAAACGGTTATTCAGGCCGGCGCGGCTGCGGCCGAGGCTTCCATACTCATCAGTGATGCCAGAAATACTGCAATAGTTGTTGAGGAAGTTCCCGTTGAAAAGTCCATGGAAACAACGCCCCGAGTGGGCGTGCTGGTTTGCCATTGTGGAACCAATATCGCCGGTGTTGTGGATATACAGGACGTGCTGGATTACGTAAAAACCCTTCCGTCTGTGGTTTTTGCCACCGATTTTATATTTACCTGCTCCACCGAAACTCAGCAGGTCATCGTCGAACTGATTAAAGCGCACCGTCTAAACCGGGTCGTGGTCTCCGCATGCTCGCCAAAGACGCATGAACCTCTGTTTCGGGATACGCTAAGGGAGGCGGGTTTAAATCCTTATCTATTCGAACTTGCAAATATCCGGGATCAGTGCTCCTGGGTCCATGGGAATGACCCTGAAAAAGCCACCCAAAAGTCAAAAGCACTTATTCGAGCAAGTGTGGGCCGGGCGATACAATTGGAACCGCTGTATGATAAATCGTACAGGATTGTTAATGAAGGGCTTGTTATCGGCGGCGGTGTGGCAGGCCTGACTGCCGCTTTGACCATTGCGGACCAAGGATTTCAAGTGCATCTTGTGGAGAAGAACGACCATCTTGGCGGGTTTACAAGAAACCTGAAGTTTACTCTGGAAGGGCATTCACCTGCACGGTTGATCCGATATCTAATAGAAAGGGTCACGCATCATCCGAAAATTTCCGTGTATTTAAAAAGCAGGCTGATATCACATAGCGGACATTTGGGGGCATTTAATGGAACCGTTCAAAAGGAGGACGGGCCGGTGGATATTCGGTATGGAGCGGTCATTGCTGCCACCGGAGGTCGTCCGTATGAGCCGAAGGCGTATCTTTACGGGCAGGATGAGCGGGTCCTTACACAGGTCGAGTTTTCAAAACGCCTGTTGGAAGATCCAATCTGGGCACGTCGCCTCAACAGAGTTGTGATGATCCAGTGTGTCGGATCGAGGGAACCGGATTTTCCCTATTGCAGCAGGGTATGCTGCTGCGCAGCAGTGAAAAACAGTATCGAGCTGAATGAGATTAACCCCAATGCTCAGGTCGTTGTTTTGTATCGAGATTTAAGAACCTTTGGATTCAAAGAACTTTATTATTTAAAAGCAAGAAAGAAAGGCGTCCTTTTTTTTCGGTATATTCCAGAAGAAAAACCACGGGTTTATGATGACAACGGCAAAATGATCGTAGATTTCACGGATCGAAGTTCCCATCAAGACTTTCGTGTCGAGCCCGATCTTGTGGTGTTAAGCTCCGGGATTCGACCTGACGAAGGCGCCAAACAGATTGCCCGTCTCTTAAAACTCCCGACCACCGATGAGGGTTTTTTCCTGGAAGCCCATGTAAAATTAAGACCTGTCGAATTCGCAAGTTCCGGAATTTTCCTTGCAGGATTGGCCCACAGTCCCAGGTTTATTGAAGAGAGTATCACCATGGCCAAAAGTGCCGGCCAGCAGGCTATGAAAATTCTGTGTAAGGAGGAGATGAAGACTTCAGCGGCAATCGCCGAAGTGGATACGGATATCTGTACCGCATGCCTGGTTTGTGTTCGAGTATGCCCTTATGGTGCACCCTTTATCAATAAAGACGGTGTGTCTCAGATTCCTCCGTCAGCATGCATGGGGTGCGGAATCTGTGCTTCAGAATGTCCTGCAAAAGCGATTGTATTAAAGCACTGGACCGATGATCAGCTGTTGGCAAAAATCGACGCTCTTCTGGAGCCGACATTATAAAAAGAGGATCATCTCCCGATGCGTTGTAGTTAATTCGGGTAAAATAAGTGTGTCATCTCCAATGGAGCAGGTGTGATCCCAGAGGGTTCAAGGATTCAAGGGTTCGAGTGAAATACTTAAAAAAGATAAAAAACAATCAGTTCACCCAAACGTTGCGACTATAGGGTTAACTGTGTTTTTAGATGGAGGAAGCCATGAATATTTACAAGGATATAAATTCTACTGTTGGTTCGACACCGCTGGTTCACCTCAATAAAATTGCCGATGGGCTGGGTGCTGAAATATTCGCCAAATTTGAGTTTTTCAACCCGTTGGGGAGTGTGAAAGATCGAATCGGTGTTTCAATGATTGAAGCGGCAGAGGCAGAAGGTCTGATACGCTCAGATACCACTATTGTGGAACCGACAAGTGGAAATACAGGAATTTCCCTGGCTTTTGTCTGTACGGTCAAAAACTACAACCTGATTTTGACTATGCCGGATACGATGAGTATAGAGCGGAGAAAACTTTTGAAGCATTTGGGTGCCAAGCTCGTACTGACACCTGGAGCTGACGGGATTATGGGGGCCATTGCAAAAGCCGAAGAGATTCTGAAAAACACAGCCAATGCCTATATGCCGGATCAGTTTTCCAATCCGGCCAATCCGGAAATTCACCGGAAAACAACGGCAGAGGAAATCTGGCGCGATACCGACGGCAAAGTCGATATTCTCATTTCAGGGGTTGGTACCGGGGGTACCATTACCGGTGTAGCCGAGGTGATAAAAGCCCGAAAGCCCTCATTCAAGGCTGTGGCGGTGGAACCTGCCAATTCACCCGTCCTTTCCGGCGGCCAGGCCGGACCCCACAAGATCCAGGGCATCGGTGCAGGATTTATTCCTGGTGTCTTAAACACTGAAATAATAGACGAAATTATTACGGTCACCAATGAACAGGCATTTGAAACCGCCCGCGGGCTGGCTGCTGTGGAAGGGATTCTGTGTGGCATATCATCCGGTGCCGCAGTATGGGCCGCCCTCGACCAGGCCCGACGACCTGAAAACCGAGGGAAGCAGATCGTCGTTGTCCTGCCAAGTACAGGGGAACGGTATT
>JAFCZV010000148.1 GCA_019314155.1 Deltaproteobacteria bacterium | reverse complement strand
AGTTTGAAGTGAGCTAAAGTTAAGGAATTCTACCAATTATATAAAATCAGCGGAGCGAGCCGACTTCGCCATAGTAGCCTTTGGCTACGACGGCTGAAAGCGACTCCATAACTTTAGGCATTTTAGATCACTTTAGATCACTTTAGATCACTTTTAACTTGTTTGGCTTTCAGGGAAACAGCCCCTTCCAGGGGTAACCCAAAGCCTGGCCCTCTGGACCAGGATATTTACTTAACCCTTAATCCTTTGTTCTTAATACTTCGTTATTCAATATTTATTATTCGAGATTCTGCAATTTAGGCGTATTCCTCCCTCAATCCCTAAATCTCCCAGTGCTTTTAGACATAAAGCCAAAATGTTTTCTGACCCCAGTACGATCTGCTGACCTACGGGGCACCGCACGGCGGCATCTTTGACAGGCAGGATTAACAGGATTGACTTGATTTTTTTAAACGTTAGGCATTTTAGCTCACTTGTTCTTTTCATTTCACCGGGGTAGGTTCGGAAAATCGTATCGGGGCATAACCAATATTTTAATTCACAATTCCTCAGTTTTGACACCGATTCTCGCTAAATCCCTTGACAATTCTTCTTGGTGTTGTAATATATATTTATCATACCAAAAAGGAGGAATTGAAATGAATACTCAAAAGGTTGCCATCACTATCCCCTCTGATCTAGTGGTGATGATTGACGCTATTAGCAAGCAGCGGAAAGTGTCCAGAAGCAGATTTATTTCTACGGTTCTTCGTGAAAAGTTGATAGAAGAGAGGAATCGGCACTTGAAGGATGCATATGATAGTGTTTTTTCAGATAAGGCAATAATTAAAGAGCAGCTTGAAACTGCCAAATGGCTTGAAGGATCAGGAAACAAGGTGGGACAGGAATGGTAATAAGAAACGGCTCTATTTACTGGGTTGATTTTTCACCGGGAAAGGGATCCGAGCCAATTGGCAGACGGCCGGGTCTCGTCATCCAAAATGATATATTGAATGATAGTAAACTTAACACAGTTATCATGCTTGCTATTACATCAACACTTAAATTCGGGGAGCTGCCTGGAAATGTCGTATTACGAAAAGGTGAGGCAAGTATGCCAAGAAAATGTGTTATAAACGTTACCCAAGTCAAGTCAGTTGACAAAAAGGGCTTGAGGAAAAAGATTGGGACCCTTTCAAAAGAGAGGATGGCCGAAGTATACGATGGCATAAAACTTGTCATGAATATCCCTTGATATGAGCGTGATTTTTCGTTTACCGCCTTATGCTCTGCACGCTGTGCACTACGTGTAAATTGTTGGAGTGAGCGATTGCCGACAGAGAGGAAGGACAATCCTTGACAAGCCAAAAATTATAGGCGAATATCTGGCGTAACTTAATAATGTAACAGCGTCCTCCATTAGTCCTCCGGTCAAGCGAGGGGAGTTCCTCTTTCCCAAAGTTTTCCCCTTACCCTATTACTTGATGAGCCATTTTATGCCGGGCCGCTGGAAAAAACTCGGACAAAAACACCCGGAGGAAAACCATATACCCTTCTAAATCTCCCCTATTTCCTTGCCGGGAAGATAAATGATTATATCGAGTGGCTAATAGAAGAGAAATAAACCAAACATTGAAAGACCGCGAAAATACAAAAACACTTACCGGCATAGATTTTCGCAAACAGTAAAACAACACCAGTACGAAACCCTGATAACCGATCCCTGATCCCCCACCGGGGCCGCTTCCTGCCCGTAGGGCATACAGGCCGGAGGCTGATCCCCGGTCCCTGTTGGAGCAGAGCGGAAATCCCGATTTATCGGGGAACCCCACTACATCTTTGAGCTAAATTAATTTTATAATCTTGATTTTTGAAACATTTTCCGTTACATAAAAGTACTCATTCGCTTGAAGAAAATTACGGAGCATCTCATAAAAATATCCATTTTTACATGTGTTCTCAGAACGTTATGAGAAGGAGCGCATGTAACTGTGAAAGCGGAGCTGTACACTCTGCATCAACGTTTCCTATAATAAATCCAAAAATCCTGTTCATCCTGTCTGCTCCGTAGGTTCGGAAAATCGTACTGGGGCCTGTCCCGTAAGGGGCATTCCTACCGTGTTTTGACTTGATTTTTTTAAACTTTAGGCATTTAAGTTCACTTTAGGCATTTTAGCTCACTTGTTTTTTTCATTTAACTGGGGCAACAGTCCCAGTGCTTTTGTCAACATAGTCAAGCCCGTCCCCGTCCTCCGTCCCCACGTCTCCCGTCCCCAAAATCTAGCGGGGCTCCGGGGAGCTTGGTTCCCCTTGACAATTGGTTTTGTTGTGTTAATATTGACCTATATTCAAGTCAACCTAAATAGAGGTCTAATTATGAAAACCCTATCCCTTTCCGAAGCAAAAATGAAACTCAGCGCATTGATCGATTCCATCGGGGTTACGGATCAGGAAGTGGTCATTACAAAAAATGGTCGACCGGCTGCAGTGCTGGTGAGCCCGGATGAATTCGAAGGTTGGAGAGAAACCCTGGCTGTTCGTTCCGATAGTGAGCTTATGGAGGAGATTAAAGCTGGGTTAAGTGCATTAAAGAGAAAAAAAGCATCTCTTTATACACTTGATGAACTATTTAAATAGTCAAAATTATTATATAAAATGGCGAATAAACTTAGAGTTCCGGATGAAATTGTATCGTTGATTCGCGGTATGCATCCGGTTCTGAAAAAAAGGATCAAACTTGCATTCAATAAAATCTTAAAAGATCCTTATTCCGGAAAAGCTCTAAAAGAAGAGCTTGATGGATTACGGAGTTTTCGCATTAAACGCTTTAGAATAATTTATAAAGTGTCTTTAAAAAAAGTGATAAGCATTATCGCATTAGGCCCAAGAAAATACATTTACGAAGAAACTTTCAGGATTATCAAAAAGAATAAAAAACCATGATAAAAAGTCTGGAAATTCTGCAGTGCAGACCCCGAAGGGGATTTCAATGGGGGGCGATAACCAATAACGTTTCACAGTCTTTATTCGCTTTCCGATTTACCATTTACTTTTTACATTTCACCTTTCAATGTGGTTGTGATCCCTGCTCCCTAAACCTGGATTTACGCGCCTTTTGCACTAATGGCTCCAAAAACGCGGAAAATTCTGGAAATCCGTCACCATAATCGGAAAAAATAAATTGCAAATTGTAATCAAATAGGGTGCAATCGCACCCGATATGAGTACAACAACAAATAGTATTGACAGTTTATCTGCCACGCTTTTCGGAAAGACGCGGCGAGCGGTTTTGGCCTTACTGTACGGCCATTCTGATGAATCCTTCTATCTTCGCCAGATCGTTCGCACAGCCGGAGTTGGGTTGGGTGCTGTGCAAAGGGAATTAAAGAAGCTTTCCGAGGCCGGTATTATCAGGCGAAAAGAACGTGGGCGGCAAGTTTATTACCAAGCCAATCCGGAGTGCCCGGTTTATGCCGAGTTGAAAAATCTGGTGATCAAAACGGTTGGTGTTGGCGACGTGCTCAAGGCAGCTCTTGTTCCTCTGGCAGATCGTATTCGTGTGGCATTTTTATTCGGTTCCTTGGTGCGAGGAGGTGAGCGCTCAAGTAGTGATGTAGATGTTATGGTTGTGGGTGATGTAACATTTGCCGAAGTTGTTTCAGTATTAGGTCGTGTACAGGAGACGATTCATCGGGAAGTCAATCCTCTTGTTTATCCTCCTGAAGAGTTCCAGTCTAAATTGGCTGCAGATCATCACTTCCTGAAAAAGGCTCTGGAAGGCACTAAATTCTTTCTGATTGGAGATGATTATGAGCTTGCAAAACTGGTTGAATAATGGCTGGTTGACAAAACATCAGACAAGCTCTCAAGAAATCACTGCCTTGCTAGGGTTAGCAGATCGAGATCTTTCAGATTGCAGAACATCAGGGCTAAGTCCGGACTGGCAGCTGAATATAGCCTATAACGCCGCCCTACAGATGGCGACGGCCGCCCTTGCCGCATGCGTACATAAAAGTGTACATGTTTGGAGGTCATTATGGAAATATTAACAGCTACTGATGCACGCAAAGACTTTTTTGAAATCGTTAAGGGTGCTACAGAAAAACACATAGTCTACCGGATTAAACACCGAAAAGGATCTGTAGTCATTATTTCAGAAGAAGAGTATGACAGTCTTGTTGAGACATTAGAACTACTTTCAATTCCTGGGTTTAAAGAAAGCATGAAAAGATCTGTAAATCAGGTTAAAAAAGGAGAAACAGTTTCATATGATGATGTTTTCGGAGAGGATTAATGAATCCTTACGAAATTCGGTTTTCTAAAGAAGCTGTCAAAGACATAAAAAGACTGACGCCAAATCTGAAAGATAAACTCAAAAATATACTTGAAAAGCGAATAGCACCTGAACCATACTCAGAGAAAAAACTAGTTGGCGATTTGAAAGGTTTTTTCTCAATCCGTTTGACCTATAAAGATAGAATCGTTTGTTCTATCGACGAGGAGCATAAAACAATTTATGTTCATCGGACAAAAACACATTACGGCGAATAACAGATATCCAGCAACCGTCATCAATAACCCAGCACCTATAACCAAGAACTTTAGCCTGTGAAATTCACGTCAGTGACAGTTTGCCAAGTTAAATTGACGGAGTCAGAGCGGAGCGTATTTAACATCGGAGACACGTATTTAACCGGGCATCAATCTCTTTGTTTTTCAATCTTCAATTTTACCTGCCCCGCCTGTCGGAGCGAAGCGGAGATCCCGCTATCGAGGCCCAGTTTATCCCGCATAGCGGGACAGGGCATTCTGTTTTTTCTTTCATTTATCCGGGGTTAAATTCATGCAATGACGAGCGGAGCGGATTTAACCGGGATAGGTTCGGAAAATCGTACTGGGGTCTTACAAAATATTTTAATCAAAAGAATTCCTCGCAGCTTTGCTGCGGGGTAGTTCATTTCACAATTCAAGCTTTAGCACCGATTCTTTGACATATATATCCTTCTGAGATATTATTGATATGAGTTCAGGTGAAGGAGATAAAAAATGAAACAGTTACAGCGTATTACCTTTGATCCACAAGTCATGGGGGGGAAACCATGTATTCGAGGAAAACGGGTGACTGTCGGTACGATAGTCGGCCTTATTGCCACCGGAGAGACTATTGATCTCCTTGATATGAACTTGCCACCTGTCTGGGTTGATTTTTTAGAAAACGAAGGTTTTCAGGCTATTCACTGGTCTAATGTCGGCTCTCATGGTGCATCAGACAAAGAGATAATAACCTGGGCTAAGGAACAAGGTTAAGTTGTCTTTACGCATGACTTAGATTTTGGAGCTTTACTCGCCGCTTCCAAAGATGCCGCTCCCAGTGTTATTCAGGTGCGGACTCAAAATGTTATGCCAAGCGTTATTGGTTCTATAGTTGTAAATGCAATAAACGAGTTCATGGTTGAAATTCAAAGTGGATCTTTGATCTCCATTGATCTACATAAAACGCGGGTCCGTATTTTGCCTTTTGAATAACATCGTGATAAGTAAGAAGAGATCAATGACTTTGCCCCCCCGCTATCGGGGCCCCGCCTGTCGGAGCGAAGCGGAGATCCCGATCCTTCGGGGTGGAACGCAGTGGAGATCTCGCTATCGGGGCCCAATGAAATTTTTATCCTGTGAAACCATGTACTTTCTTTTGTTTCACCGGGGTCACATTTTTTTGCGCTCTGCGCTCTCACGAATGTCCCGGCAGTATATGTGCCCAAAAAATGAAATTCCTATACTATTAAATTAGTGCTTGATTATGGCTATAAAGATGGCTATGTTTAGGAATGACTAACATAGTTCCTGTTAAAATGGAGAAATATAATGGAAAAACAGTATTCTATAGCTACGGCCAGAAACAAGCTGACGTCTATAATACATTCGGTTGAAAAGGGTCCGTCGGTTAAGTTGACGCGGCGCGGCCAGCCGGTTGCGGTTTTGCTGTCGATTCAAGAATATGAACGCTTAAGTCAGAAAAAAGAAGGTTTTTGGCGTGCTTTGAAGGCGTTTCGCAAGCTTGCTGAAAGGGAAGGCATCGAAATTTCCAACGCAGATTTCAAGGGGCTAAGGGATTATTCTCCAGGCCGTGAAGTTGACTGGTCTTGATGAAATATCTACTTGACACGAATGTTTTATCAGAAGCTGTTAAAACTACACCCAACAAGCATGTGATGACCATGTTTGAAAAACATCAAGAAGAGATTGTTACGGCTTCACCGGTTTGGCATGAATTTCAGTATGGTTGTCAACGCCTGCCGGTTTCACGAAAGCGTGAGATAATTGAGTCGTATATAGAAGATGTTGTACGGAAAAATATGGTCATTCTCCCCTATGATGAACACGCCGCTAGGTGGCATGCTGAAGAACGGGCCAGGTTAGCTGCACAGGGGCAAGTACCACCTTATGTAGATAGTCAGATTGCGGCCATCGCCAAGGTTAACGGCTTGGTTCTGGTGACACGGAATACCTCCGATTTCGAAATGTTTTCCGATTTGAAAGTTCAAAACTGGCATAACTTCATAATGTAACAACGTCCC
>JAFCZV010000147.1 GCA_019314155.1 Deltaproteobacteria bacterium | reverse complement strand
CTGACTGCTTTCCACCACCTCATAAGCTTTTTCAAGGGCTGCCTCAAGTTTTTCCGGCTTGCTTCCACCGGCCTGGGCCATATCGGGCCTTCCGCCGCCGCCGCCGCCCACAATGGATCCAATCCCATTTACAATCTTTCCGGCATGGTATCGGTCGGTCAAATCTTTGGTGACTACAACGATCAGCAGCGCTTTAGATCCATCTGAACTGCCGAGGATAACAATCCCGGATTTTATTTTTTCTTTGAATCGGTCGGCCAGATCTCTCATTGCCGCCGGGTTGTCCACCGAAACCTTTTTAACCAGCACCTTTACGCCATGGATGGTTTTAATTTCTTTTTCGGTCCAGTCTGCGGACTGCATGGCGATCCCGGCCTTCAATTTTTCAACTTCTTTTTCTAAAGACTTCTGAAAAGACAAAAGTTTCTCTATCCTCTGAGGAACGGCTTCAGGGTGTTCTCTGAGCAACATTGCAGCATCGTGCATGAGTTTGGAGTACCTTTGCACATACGCTACCGCAGCGACTCCGGTCAAAGCCTCGATTCGCCGTACGCCTGATGCCACGCTGGATTCTCCGATAATTTTGAAAAGACCGATGTTACCGGTAAGATCTGTGTGAGTTCCGCCGCAAAGTTCTTTACTGAAATCGTTCAGCGCCACCACTCGAACCCGGTCCCCATATTTTTCCTCAAAAAGCGCTGTGGCCCCGGTTTTAAAGGCTTCATCAGCATCCATTTCCGCAATCCGGACAGGGATATTCTCTCGAATTCTCTGGTTCACGAGGGTTTCAATCTTGTCGAGGGTCTCTGAATCCGGCTGGGAAAAATGTGTAAAATCGAAACGGAGTTTATCCGGTGCCACGAGTGACCCGGCCTGTTTTACATGATCTCCGAGAACCTTTCTCAGGGCAAAATGGAGTATATGCGTCGCCGTGTGATTGCAAGCCGTTGCATTGCGGTGGGACCGATCAACAGTTAGAGTTACAGTATCTCCTTTTTTAATGTTTCCTGAAATGATTTTCCCTTTGTGGATAATAATGCCCGTCGGGTCCTTAATCGTGTTGGAAATTTCCATATTGAGATTATCACCGACGATCTGCCCGGTATCTCCGATCTGTCCCCCGGATTCACCGTAAAACGGCGTAATTTCAGTAACGACCTCCACGGCTTGGCCCTGGGTTACCTCCTGATTTTCTTCACCGTCTTTTACCAGAACAAGAACCTTTGAATCGCACGAAATTTTATCATGCCCCACAAATTCGGGCATTATCCCATGGGCCGAAAGGTTTTTATACGCATCACCGATGGCGGCAAAGGTCGCAATGGATTTTGATCTTTCACGCTGGGCTTCCATGGCCTGGTCAAAACCTTCCAGGTCGAGTTCCATCTCTTCATCTCTGATGACATCCCTGACGATGTCCACCGGAAATCCGTAAGTATCATAAAGCTTGAAAATTAATTGGCCCGGCACCTGTGTCAGGCCTTTAGCCTTTAATTCCGAAAGGCTGTTGTTGAGAAGTTTAAGGCCGTTATCGAGTGTTTCTGAAAACCGGATTTCCTCGTTTTCAATAACATTGGTGATAAACGATGCAGCGTCCGAAAGTTCGGGATAGGCCGGTTTCATGATATCGAATACCTTCGCTGCGGTTTTATGTAAAAATGGCCGGACAAGGCCGATATTGCGCCCGTACCGGATGGCTCTGCGCATAATTCGACGCAGTACATATCCCCGTCCTTCATTGGCGGGCAGAACGCCGTCTCCGATCAAAAATGCTGCGGCCCTGCTGTGATCGGCAATCACTTTCATAGCCACATCAGACTCCCGGGATTCTCCAATCCGCTTTTCCGAAAGATCCTCAACTTTATTCATAATGGGGCGAATCAGATCGATATCATAGTTTGTGGGCACGTTCTGAACGATGGTGACCATCCGCTCAAGCCCCAAACCGGTGTCGATGCTCGGTTTTGGAAGCGGCGTCAATTTTCCCGAAACATCACGGTTAAACTGCATAAAAACCAGATTCCATAACTCCAGAAAACGGTCACAATCACATCCCACCGCACAATCCGGTTTTCCGCAGCCGAATTTTTCACCTCGGTCAATATGCAGCTCACTGCAGGGACCGCAAGGACCGGTATCTCCCATAGCCCAGAAGTTGTCCTCTTCACCGAAACGTAAAATGCGGTCTTCCGGAACCCCGATGTTTTTATGCCAGAGTTCATGAGCCTCATCGTCGTCGAGATAAATGGAAACCCACAGTTTGTCTTCGGGCAGTCCATATCCGTTGGTCAACAGATCCCACCCAAAATCTATGGCCTTTTCTTTGAAATAATCCCCAAAGGAAAAGTTGCCCAGCATCTCGAAAAATGTATGGTGCCTCGCCGTGTACCCTACATTCTCCAGATCGTTATGTTTCCCCCCCGCACGCACGCATTTCTGAGAGGTTACGGCTCTGACATAGCTCCTCTTTTCTTCACCGAGAAAGGCACGCTTAAACTGCACCATGCCGGCATTGACGAATAAAAGTGTAGGATCATCCGAAGGAACAAGGGATGAACTCCTAACGATTTGGTGGCTCTGTTTTTCAAAATAGCCAAGAAATTTCCTGCGGACTTCGTTGCCTGTCATAACTCGCTCCATTTGAAAATATTTTTTATCGATCATCCTGGGCGTCTTCTTTTCTCTTTTGAGAAAGGCCCAGCGCTTCTTTGACTTTCATCAATGCTGAATTGAAAATATCCGGATTGTCCTTGAAGAACTTCTTTGCATTTTGACGCCCCTGCCCGACTCTTTCTCCATCAAACGAATACCATGATCCGCTTTTCTCGATGACACCGGCCATAACACCGGTGTCGAGGACATCTCCGGCCTGTGAAATCCCTTCACCATAGAGAATATCGAATTCTGCCTCCTTGAAAGGAGGAGCCATTTTATTTTTGACAACGCGCACCCGGGTTCGGTTTCCCACAATATCCTGTCCGTCCTTGATTGCGCCGATACGCCGGATATCGAGCCTCACCGAAGAATAGAACTTCAGCGCATTCCCGCCGGTAGTCGTCTCGGGGTTGCCGAATACAACGCCGATTTTCATTCGAATCTGGTTGATGAAAATGAGCGTGGTCATCGTCTTGTTGATGGTGCCGGTCAATTTCCGCATGGCCTGTGACATGAGTCTGGCCTGAAGCCCCATGTGGGAATCCCCCATATCACCTTCTATCTCCGCCCTTGGGACAAGTGCAGCGACAGAATCGATTACCACGATATCCAGTGCACCGCTTCTGATCAGCATATCCGCAATTTCGAGGGCCTGTTCTCCCGTATCCGGCTGAGCGACCAAGAGTTCGTCACAATTGACACCGAGCTTCCTGGCATAAGACGTATCCAAAGCATGCTCAGCGTCAATAAAAGCGACAATGCCGCCCTGTTTTTGGGCCTCGGCAACCGCATGAAGCGCAAGAGTCGTTTTGCCGGAAGATTCCGGACCAAAAATTTCCACCATTCTGCCTTTGGGGAGCCCTCCGATACCGAGTGCTTTATCCAGGCCAAGAGAACCGGTCGAAATGACAGGCACATCGATAATAGGGCTGCTCCCCAGCTTCATGATAGACCCCTTGCCGAACTGTCGTTCTATCTGAACCATGGCGGTTTCTACCGCCTTCTCCTTGTCCGATGAAATGCTCATTATCTCCTCCGTTGATCACCTAACATGGTTGTATTTAGTCCTTGAAAAACCTGGCCCCCACAGCCAGATGAAAACAGCGACTATGCAATCTTAATCGGTCAAACTGGAATATTGGAATAATGGAGTGTTGTGAAATGGGAAAATAAATTTTTCCAGCCCAATTCTCCAATCCTCCATCACTCCATGCTTTTCCCCACTACTCCGGCACTCCATCATTCCGGCTGGCATATACAATAAATTTCACCCCTCTGGGGTGGTACCAAAGCCGGTTCCTCCCCCGCGAAGCGGGATCTCCGATGGGCCCTGCCTGCCCCGCTTAGCGGGGGATTCTTTACTAAGTAGTGAATGAAGTAGACATGTCAAGCCAACCGAGCGCTCATCAGTTTCGTGTAAACAGCTCCGGATGCTTTCAGTTCGCTTTTGTACAGAACCACTCTGTCGGCAGTGAATGTTTCAGTCTCAAAATTTCCGAATGTATCGAGTGCTTCAATAAAAGTATTCGTGTCGATTTTTTTCTTGATCCGGCCCAGGGTCAAATGTCCTTTAAAAGGCCTTTTCTCCTTTGGAAAACCGATGGCCTCTAAATTTTTATCGAGTGTTTTCTGCAGTCCGACAAGGGTTTCGAGCTGGCCTGTAATGCCCACCCATACCACGCGAGGGCGTTTTATACCCGGAAAAACGCCGATCCCTTTCACCTGTAGAGACAGGGGAGTATATTCCTTTGATGCCCGGAATACGGCCCTGCCGACGTTTTCTGTATCCGCCACCTCGATGTTTCCTAAAAATTTCAGGGTAAGATGAATACTCTCCGGTCGAACCCATCTGATTTTAAACCCGTAGTTTTTTATACCTTCTTGAACCCTGGCAATCGATGAAATTATTTTCTCAGGAATCTCGACAGCAATAAAAGTCCGTATGATATTCGACATTGGGGATTGACTGTTTACTTTTTACGGAACTATCAATTTTATCTGTTTTAAATTCCGTCCGGATGTTGATGCAACGTTGGGAGCATTACTTCGTCGGCAATGTAAACTGCGGCTCACCGATCACAAATTTGCCTTTGGAAATCCATCTTTTCAGCATTTCAGCGATTTCACGTGCTCTCACCATGCTGGACATCGGCACGGTGGGTATTTCCCCACCCCTGAATTTAATAGAACCGCTTTTCAATTCTGCGTAGCTGACCTGGCCGTAGCTTTTTGAAATACCATGTGCATAATCATGCCCGTAATCTACGATCTGGGTAAACAACTCTTCATCCGAAACCGCAGTGTACTGAACGATCTCCTCGTTGAGGATGGGAATAGGAATGCCCAGTCCCACGGCAAGTGAACACCCATACCCTTGCATACTTACACCCATTAGCCATTTGGGACTCATTTTTTTGAGATCTCCCATAACCCATAGGGTACCGGCAGGTGTTTTGGGAACACTTTTGTTTGTCCTTTCCACCGACGGGTTGTGCTGTGTGCCGTACCAAGTCACATATCCTGTTGTCCCGCCAAGAAAAATTCGGGTCCCAAGGCCGATGGTTTTATAATAAGGGTCATTAAGAAGCGGGCTGAGTTGACCGGCGGAACAGGAACAGAAATTTGCATTGGCGGCTCTGGGTTTCAATGTGCCCATGTATGTATAGACGGTTTTATTGGTTAAGTTCACGGCACAATTGTAATTTTGATACCCGTTTCTGGGATTGCAGAGCGTTGCGCTCGGAAGTGTCCGCAATGAAATCTCTTTTTCCGCCATCCGATTCGGATAACAGTCTGTTCCATAAGCGGTGGCTTTTAAGTAGACGGTCTTTCCGGCAACCAGGTCCTGAATCACATGGCCGCCGCCATAATTAAATTCCCCGGGATAAACCTTGTTTAACGGATCATCCTCACACGGCTCTGTGGCCCCGATATAGCAGTCCACCGCTGCAATGCCGGCATATGCGGACACATTATTCAACCAGACTTTGGATGCTTTTAATCTCGGAACAGAATGTCCGAAGTTTATAAATGCGCCGGATGAACACATTGGCGCAAAGGTTCCCGTCGTTACAACGTCGACCTGCCGTGCCGCCTCAACCGGCCCTTCTTCCCGGACGATGTCGATGATCTCCTCGGCAGTAACAACAACAACTTCTCCGGTCTTGATCTTTTTATTGATGTCCTGGTATGACTTGTTAATCTTATATTTTTTCATCGCCGGTTACTCTCTGATCTTCACTTTCC
>JAFCZV010000146.1 GCA_019314155.1 Deltaproteobacteria bacterium | reverse complement strand
TTTTTTCAAATACGGCTTTTTTTTGCTCAAAAGCGCTGGTTGATTGTTCAAGTTCATCAAAGAGTTTGTCGATCATTGACCGGCAGCTGTGGATTGACCGTGAAAGTGCCGCAATTTTGTCTCCATCCCGGGCCTGTGAAGCGGCCTGCATTGCAGCGGTGAGTTCATCGAGCAGCTTTTCATGTTTTACGATGGTGTTCTCAACCTTTAAAATGTGTTGTTCCATGGGTTTGAGCACCTTGGCCCGTTCATTGATAAACTTAGAGCGTCTACGTCTTATCTCTTTTTTTGTCAACTTGAAACTGGCTTTTTCTTTATCCCCGCCGTCGGCTTCAGGTTCTGAGATTTTCTCTTCACGCTTCCATCCTTCTTTGTCCAGAAACTCCTGGTAGCTCCCTTCGAATACATATGCACCGTCATTTTGAAATACGATAAGGCGTTCGGCAAGGGCATGTAAAAACATCTCATTGTGCGTAACCATAATCACGGTGCCGTCGAAACTGTCGATGGCGGCAAGCATGGCATCGCACGATTCCATGTCAAGATGGTTGCTAGGTTCATCTAAAAGCAAGAGATTCAGAGGTGTTACAAGGAGTTTGCCCAGCAAGACCCTGCTTTTTTCTCCACCGGAAAGAACACCGATTTTTTTTAAAGCCGCATTGCCTTCGAACATCATTGCACCGCAAATATTTCTTGCGAGCTGCCGGTCGACTTCCGAATGTGAAAAAAGGATTTCTTCTTCTACTGTTCGGGTGTCCACAAGGTTTTTGACGTTCGTCTGCTCAAAAAATCCTTTTTTAACCGTTGGACTACAGACGATTTCTCCGGTCTGAGGTCTTAGTACCCCTGACAGAAGTTTTAAAAGTGTTGTTTTGCCTTTACCGTTGTCCCCCACGACACAGATACGTTCCCGGGCATTAACGGTGAGATTTAAATTTTTTATCAGCGGTTTCTTTGGATCGTAAGAAAAAGAAGTATTTCGGATACGCATAGCATGTTTTTTATGAAAAGGGGAGCTTTTAAAAGAAAAATCAAGGGTTTTTAACGTTTCCAGCTTTTCCTTTTTTCCCATTCGAGACAATGTCTTGATACGGGACTGCACCAGATTTGCAAGCCTGGCTTTGGCTCTGAAGCGGTTGACAAACAGCTCTATCTCCTTGCGGCGGCGCTCATCGTTCATCCGGGTTTTTTCAAATATTTCCTCGTCTTGGGCGATCTGTGCATAATATTTTCCGGTATTGCCGGCCAGTTTGCGGATTTTTTTGCGGTGAATTCCGAAGGTGTGCGTAATTACTTTGTCCATCAAGCCCCGGTCATGAGTGATAAGCATCAACTCACGCGGCCATTTGATTAAAAACCGTTCGACCCAGCGTATGGAAGTGATGTCAAGGTAATTGGTGGGCTCATCCAGCAGCAGCATGTCGGGTTCTGATAGGAGGACCTTGGCAAGGTTCAGGCGTACCTGAAATCCGCCTGAAAATTCTTCAGGGTGCCGTTTAAGATCATCTTTGCCGAATCCAAGTCCTGCAAGTATTTTTTCAGCTTTCCAGTGGTGATCCCTTTGTTCTTCGAGAAGACCGGTCATGGATTCTGCAAGGATCGTATCTTTGGTAAATTTAAGCTCTTGGAGAACGTAACCGATACGATAATGCTTAGGGACGACGATCTTTCCTGCATCCGGATATTCTTGGCCGGTAATGAGCTGAAAGAGAGTTGTTTTTCCGTGTCCGTTGCGTCCGACGATTCCGATTTTTTCTTTGGGGTTCAGCTTAAAACTTACACCATCAAAGAGCACCTGGCGATCATAGCTCTTTGTGAGATTTTCTATGTAAATCATATTTCATTGTCGACACTTTTTTATTTTATAACTAATGCTCGAAACTCTCTTCCGTGATTAATGGTCTTATTCAGGTTCACGCCGGTTATCCCAGGCGATTTTTTCCTTGGACTCCATGGCCCATTTCATGATCCGTCCGACCAAATCCATGTGCTGCGCACCTTTATCAAGGCCCATAAAATCCGCCTCTCTTTGAATAATTTTATCAAGGGGGGCGATATCTTTTACCTTGCTCAGTCGGCCACGGGCGCGAACGATAGCCTTCAAAAGCTGCAGGAGCGACAGCATGTTGAGTCGACTTTCCTCCAAACGATAAATTTCCGACTCAGGCACGCCATATTCATTCAATGCGCTGATGATCACCGATCTGGCGACACTCCCATCCACCAACGACAGGAAAATGTAAATTTCTCTTTCCAAAGACAGTAGAAATCGGAGCGGCATCGGATGAGAATCCAAACCTCCGGGATTGAGGGCTTGTTTGAGACAGATATGGATGGTTTTAATCTTTTCGAAAAAAATCTCCTCATTGTCATCGATTATTTTTGAAGCTGCATCGGCGGTATTGCGATCCAGGCCTTCTTCCACCAGTAAAACTTCTTCTGGAGTAATTTCAATGTCATGCATTAGCTCTTTATTATACTTGCGGACAAGAATGTTTGCCAGCATCACGGCATTTCTGTCTGAAAAGCTTATTTTTCCCGGATTGCTGAGAAAATCTGTGACCAGTGTCTGAATTGCTTTCTTGGGCTGTTTCATTCGAGCAATCAGCAGCTGGAGGGAGTTTAAAAAGGAGACGCGGTCTGTTCGATGGGGTGTTTCTTTGAGATAGTGCCATAAAAACTCGAATATTTTTCTCTCGTGTTTTTCGAATTCGGGAATATTTCTTTCAAATCCGGTCTTAAAAAAACGCCCCCGTTGGTCAAAACATCCTTTTAACAAACGGATCAGTTCCTTTGCATCCTGGGATGTGATATCAAAGTCTTTCCCGATGGTTTCATAATCCTGTTCATCAAAGTCGATATCCCGAAGTATCATGGCCTTCATTTTTTTCCTGGCCACGGAACGTCCCTTGAAAAAGGTGATCATTTTAAAAAAATTTTCATGCATCCGCCGCGTAATCGTCTTTTCTTCTCCGGATTCGCGGCCGACTTTAGTCGCCACAAACAGCTTGTCGAAAACATCATCTCTCACCAATTCAAGGCGCATCTCGATATTGTTAAGCACCTCGTTTTCAATCCGCGGATCTTCAGATTGTTCTTCGATGCAATCCAGAAGATCCGCAGCATACTCGAGCCGATGTTCAAGACGGGATGAATCTATTTCTGCAAAATCATTCCCATAAACGCTTTCTACAACCTGGGCCTCTCGATAGGGTGAGCCGCTGGATATGGCCATGGCCAGCCGTGTAACCTGCAGTTTTTCCTTTGTAACCGGAGCCTTTTCATCTGCAGTCCCGTCATAAGCGCTGTCCAGCATCAGGTGCTGAACGTTGTTTATTTCTATGGGAGGTCGTATCAGTTTCCCCTGAAGTTTACGGATGCCAAACATGGCATTGTAAACATTCACGAATTGACTCCCGGAAGGCGTCGAAGCCGATTTTTTCAACCATGCATTCACCTTTGTTATCAGGTCCTGGAGTGTTGTTTGCTTCAAGCCGTTCAATCCGGCCACCAGTGTAAGGTTCGGGTCCGGCTGACCCCTTTCATCTTCGATGACGGGCAGAGACATCTTTTTGCCGTCTTTTTCGATGACAATAAGAGAATTCGATTTCAAGGCTGTTTTGTATTGGGAAAGGATGCACAGGGAAATTCTGATAAAGTCAAATTCCTTGGCAGATTCTTTTGGAAATTTTAAATAGAGATTGCTGACATCACGCTCCGAAAAGATCTTGAAAGCTTTGATCATTCCCTGTGTGAGGGATTCGGTGCCCGCGGCCAACCGTTTTGTCATTTTATGGGCGGTGTCGACATCGACTTTGATATTCCCGAATCGAATCACATAATCCATTTTTTCAGGCACACCATGATTGGGCGTCTGCCCGCGGAATCGAATAAAAATATTTTTATCACGGTGGGATTTTTTTGAAAGAAGGGAAAGAATCTCTAACAATCTGATAAAAGGATCATTGGCGATCCGTGTATTTTGCAATAAACGTGCATCTATTAAAAAATCGCCGAGCAGTTGCGTCAGTTCCAGGAGAAGGATTCGCAGGACATCGAGTTCTTTTTCTTTTGCCAGCAGCCCATCGGCGAGGTGCCCTTCATAGGCCGTCTTTCGTTTAGTCCTGTCTATTCCCCCAAGTTCTTGAAAAAGTCTTTCAGCTTCCTCGTCGAGCATGTTATTTTTCTTCGCCATAGGAATATATAAGCCTTTTCAAATTTAATTCAAAGTGAAGTGGCTGAAAAAACAGGACGTATTTTTAAAATAGTGAAGCATAGTCGCTATGGGAAGTCAACTGCCATAATAACTTGACAAAAAAAAGATAAAAACGTAACTTTTTAGAAAAAAAAGGCGGCTTCCCTGCATGATAAAGCGTTTATTAGAGTTGCAAATATTTATTTATATCGGGCTGTTGATCGTAAAGATCATATCCTCAACGTACACCATCAGAATTATCGGAACAGAGATCGAAAAAAACATCCTCAAAAAGAAGCAGGTCCCGATTTATGCATCATGGCATCAAAGATTTTTCCCGGGAATTACTCTTTTTGCAACCCGGAAGCCCATTTCAATCATGATCAGCCAGAGCAGGGACGGAGAACTCATTTCAAAAATTGTCAACCGCCTTGGCTGGCGTCCGGTAAGAGGTTCTTCATCACGCGGGGGGCGTCATGCATTAAGGGAAATTAAAACACTGGTTCATCAAGGTTATAAAATCGGTCATATCGTCGACGGTCCCAGAGGGCCGTTGGGAATTGTCAAACCCGGACTGCTTATTATTGCGCAGTTTTCCGGAATGCCCATTTTACCCACCATTACCTCCGCCGAAAGAAAATGGGTTTTCAACAGTTGGGACCGGTTTATGATACCCAAACCGTTTTCCCGGGTCATTTTCAGATTCGGAGATGAAATCTGCGTCCCCGGAAACCTGCGGGGGGCTGCATTCGAGGAGAAGCGATCTTCCATTGAGAACACCTTGAAAAAATTATATGCTGAAACAGATTCCTTGTGGAAAAATCCGGTGGAAGTCCATAGATTGTTTAAAACCTGATGAACTCGTAAAAACCTATAATGATTTTCAAAAATATATTCTCAATCAGATCGTTAAAGCAGGTCGTAATAATAATTGTTGTTCCTGGATGAATATGGGAAATGGATCAGTTCGCTAAGGGTTAGACATCCGGGTTCAACGGGGCAGGACGTTTTGTCCTGGATGGTCTTGGGTTTAATGACCCTGGCTTTGATGTCCATGCCCAACAGTTTTGCAATTCTATTGACCTCTTTTACAAACCGCTTGTTGTTATGGCTGGTTTCCCCCACCCACCCACCGGTCTGATGAATCCTTTGGTGAATCATCTCATGTAAAAGAACATCTCCGG
>JAFCZV010000145.1 GCA_019314155.1 Deltaproteobacteria bacterium | reverse complement strand
AACCAATACTGCTACCTCGTCAGCCAGCTCAAATGCCCTAAGTTTTGTGTGATCGCGCATGATTTGTCCCTAAAAGCCTTCAACCTTCAGTCTATCCACCTGAGTAGTTACGTTATTTTTTTTGAACCGAGCTTATCGGACAAGCTGGCTCATTTCAAATATCGGCAGACATATGGAAAGAACGATGAAACCCACAATAACGGCCATAATAAGAATCATAACAGGTTCCAGAAGTGATGTCATGGTCATTATGCTCGCTTCCACTTCACCTTCGAATACATCTGCAACTTTATTCAACATTTCCTCAAGTTTGCCGCTTTGCTCCCCAACCTGAATCATCTGAATGGAAAGATCCGGAAATATTTCGCTTTCCGCCAAAGCTAACCCCAGCCCCTTCCCTTTACCGACTTCTTTTGAGGCATTTTCGATGGCATCAGCGATCAGAGCGTTGCCGACGATATTCTTTACAATCCCAAGGGCGGGCAGCATGGAAACGCCATTTTCAAGAAGGGACCCGAGGGTGCGTGAAAAACGCGCAACATCCAGTTTTTTGGCCAAGAGTCCGAGTCGCGGCAATAAAAGTTTTATTTTATCGAAAACGTATCCGCCTTTGACTGTTTTATTAATGCGCCGTAAAATTAATACGGCGCCGGCGACCCCGATCAAGATGACCCACCAGTACATTTTGAAAATATCACTTATTCTGATCAGAAAGAGCGTCGGGGCTGGAAGGGTTTGGTCCATTTCTGAAAAAATGGATGTGATGTTGGGAACAATAACTGTCAGAAGGATAAATAGAACCAGAGCTCCGATAAGAGACATCAAAATAGGATAGGCCATGGCAGACTGGATGCGGCTTTTTAAGGCCTGCTGTTTTTCGGTAATATCCGCAAGCCGTTCCAAAACAATTTCAAGCGCTCCCGAAGTTTCACCAGCCGTCACCATATTGATATACAGCGCCGAAAAAGTCCCCGGAAACAAAGACAGGGATCGTGCAAAGCTGTTTCCCTCTACAATTGAATCCTTGATCTTTGCCAGCATCTTTTTAAACGATTTAGATCTGGTTTGCGATGTCAAGGCGTCGATGGCCGGTACCAGCGGAAGACCGGCTCCCAGCAACGTCGCCAGCTGCCTCGTCATCATTGAAACTTCTTGGGGCCTGACCCGGGTAAATGGGCGTAGAGCCGAAAAAGTCTTGGGGGCCTTTATTGCGGCCGTATCATGCACTTCTTCAATAGACACAGGATAGGTTTTGGATGCCTGCAGTTTCTGGCGGGCGGTACGGGAACTATCGGCATCGATGATTCCCGAGATGGTCTTGCCTTTTATATCCAGGGCTGTATATTCATATACCGGCATTGCCAATAACCCCTAACCCAAATTGTGCCCACTATAATGAAAGTCATCATTTGCTTTTCAGAAAACAAAATGATAATATTCTCATTTCCTAAGCTTTTCAAGTCATAAAATTACTTTGACCGTACGTGCAATAATGAGTATCCCTAGGGGGCCGGCGTAGATGTACGAAAACTTCTTTGGTTTCAAGGAAAGGCCATTCAAACTTGTTCCGAATCCTGCCTATCTCTTTCTGAGTAAAAGCCACGAAGAGGTCCTCGCCCATCTGGCCTATGCAGTCATCCAGGGTGACGGCTTTATGGAAATCACCGGTGAGGTTGGAACCGGCAAGACAACGCTCTGCCGGGCATTTCTCGAAAACCTGGACCACAACACAAAAGCCGCCTATATTTTTAACCCAAATCTGAATTCAGTACAGCTTCTCAAAACCATCAACGATGAATTCGACATCAACTCTGATGCCGATAACACCAAAGACCTCATCGACACCTTGAATTCCTTTCTCATCATGCAAAAAACCCAAGGGAATAATACGATTCTCCTTATCGACGAGGCTCAGAATCTGACAAAAGAGGTGTTGGAACAACTGCGATTGCTCTCCAATCTGGAGACGGCCAAACATAAGCTTTTGCATATTATTCTCGTCGGACAACCAGAACTGAAAAAAACACTCAATTCCTTCGAACTCAGACAGCTGAGTCAGAGAATATCATTAAGCTGCCAGATCATCCCCCTGAATTACAAAGAAGTTACTGAGTACATCGAGCATCGTATCAGTATCGCATCCCAAAAACCGGGGGTCAAATTCACACGCGCCGCCTATCGGTCTATTTATAAATATTCACGGGGAGTTCCCCGACTAATCAATATCGTCTGTGACCGGGCGCTTTTAACGGCATTCGGTCTTGATCAACAGATAATCAAAGAAAATACCATCAAAGCTTCCATCCGGGAGCTGACCGCCAGGGGCGAGACCCAAAATTTCGGCCTTAAAAAACGAAGGAAAATTATTCTCTTTTTTTCCATATTTTGTCTAACCTTGATGATATTTATCATTTATCCCCCTCGATTTTTTAACATGAATACAATTTATAATTCACCTGAAATAAAAAAGCGCGAAGTCTCTCGTACCGATCGTATCAAAACATCCGTTCCCGACGGCCCTGCCACCGATTCAGGAATCACCCGGGCGCCGGCAGTCAATGCCTCGAAATCTGATCCTGAATCTATTGCGGAGCCTGTTGTAAAACTTGCTACGGAATCTGTTGTGGAGCCTGTTGTAAAACATAGTACGAAATCTGTTGTGGAACCCGTTGTGAAACCCGCTAAAAAATTTGTTGTGAAACCTGTTGTGAAACCCGCTACGCAATCTGTTGTGGAACCTGGTGGAAATTTGGGAAATTTTCTGGATAAAATGAACCGGTTCTCCTCAAGACATATGGCCATTAAAGCGGCATTGGATTTATGGAATACGGGGCTTGAAATTAAACACAACCTCGATGTAATCGATGATGATCATGACTTTTTTCGTATTGCCGCCGAGAAAAACGGCCTTTCGATACGCCGTATTGTGGGTAACTTAAATGCGGTAAAAAAATTAAATCTTCCGGTTGTGTTAACATTTTATCCCTCCAACAAGGTTTCTCCCGTATATCTTACGTTAAGTAAGATAGATTACGGAAAAATTACACTCAGAGGCGGAAAAGAAGATATTTCATTGGATCTGACGCCGACTGAATTAGAAGCCCATTGGTCAGGCGTAGCATACATTCCCTGGAAGAATTTTCTTTCCCTGAAAGGCACCATTCCGTTAGATTCTCCAAATGAATCCATAATAACCCTCAAGATGCTTTTGCGGGATATCGGCTTTAAAAATGTTGAAATAAGTCCATCTTATGATGATAAAACCCAGCTGGCGATAAAAAAAATCCAGAGAAAATATGGTTTGCATATTGACGGCGCAGTCGGTTCTACAACCAAAATCGCCCTGTATAATGAAAAATATTTTTCAGAATTACCACATATTACAACCCTAAATGTACGCCCGGTAAAACATTGAGTTCAATATTAAAGGCATTAAAAAAGCTTGAAAACGAATTCCCTGAAAAAAGTGAAGCTCGTTTCTGGCATCAAACAAAATCTAAGGGAATGTCGGCTCGTAAAGGCATCTCCGGTGGTCTTGGCCTTAAGAAAAATTTTTTCCTGATTCTTGCTTCGCTGGTCATAGCTTTCAGCATAGGGCTCGCCTTAAATTTGAAACCATGGCACCCAAAGCCGACGCTGGTTTCAAAAATTCAAACGCCGCCCCCTGCTGTTTTAAGCGTTCCTGAAAAAAAGGTTTCCGGGCAGGGTCCGGCCCGAAAAAGTTCATCTCCTGAAACAGATACCAAAGATACTCAATCGATTAAGGGTACAACGAAGAAAACATCCGAATCTTATGGCACAATTGTGGCAAAAGGTCTGTCGTCTGTTGAAAAAACAGAAACCAAACCTATAACACCTTTGAGTCTTTCTAAAGAGAAAACGTCCCGATCAGAACGAATTCAACAAGAAACGTTCAGCGAAAAACCTGGAGAACAGAAAAAAGCCGAGTGGTCTATATCAATACCCATTAAGCAAGCCGCCGAGTCGAAGCTTGAACTTCAGGCAATTGCCTGGTTCAGTGATCCAAAAAGCCGCCTTGCTGTTATTAACGGTCGTGTTGTTCGGGAGGGAGAATTTATTGACAGAGTCAATATAATGCATATAGGTAAGGACGAAGTCATTTTCAAAAAAGGGAGCCAAGAGTGGAAGCAACTGTTCGGCTTTTAAAAGTTCCCGGCACAGAATTCAATCCCACTCGAAGCTCTTCTTAAATCAGCTTGTTTCAAAGGGCCAAACTGCCGAACCACTTTAGAACCATAACAGAACACAAAATAAGGGAGAACTTAATGGGTAACGAACAATTTTTCTTTACATCTGAATCTGTCACCGAAGGCCATCCTGACAAGGTTGCTGACGCCATATCAGATTCGATTCTCGATTCTATTATGGAGAAAGACAAAGACTGCAGAGTCGCCTGTGAAACTTTGGTAACAACCGGCCTGGCCTTTATTGCCGGTGAGATTACAACCAGCTGTTACGTCGATATGCCGAAGATTGTAAGGAATACAATTCGTGAAATAGGATATCATTCATCCAAAATGGGATTTGACTGGCAGACCTGCTCGGTCATCACAAGTATTGATCATCAATCGCAGGATATCGCTCAGGGAGTCAACGTCGGCGAAGGGCTTTTCAAAGATCAGGGTGCCGGAGATCAAGGCTTGATGTTCGGGTTTGCCACCGATGAAACGCCGGAACTTATGCCCATGCCGATTATGTATGCCCATAAACTGTGCCAACGCCTAACCACGGTTCGTAAAAACGGTGCCCTCGATTTTCTGAGACCGGACGGAAAATCCCAGGTAACCATCGAATACGAAAACGGAACTCCTAAACGCGTCGATACCATCGTCATTGCCGCCCAGCATAAACCGGATATCTCCCACGAAGAGCTAAAAGAAGCGATCATTGAAGAGGTCATCAAAAAAGTGATCCCGCAAAAATACATAGACGGTGATACCCGATATCTTGTAAATGCCACAGGCAAGTTTGTTATCGGCGGCCCTATGGGAGACTGCGGCATGACAGGGCGCAAGATCATCGTCGACACTTACGGGGGGCAAGGAAGTCACGGCGGCGGATGCTTCTCCGGAAAAGATCCTTCAAAGGTCGACCGCAGCGCGTCTTACATGGCCAGACATATTGCAAAAAATGTGGTCGCCGCCGGTCTTGCAAAAAAATGTGAATTACAGGTTGCCTATTCCATCGGGGTCGCGCAGCCAGTCTCCGTAATGCTGGATCTTATGGGAACCGGTGTGATACCCAAGCACCGCGTTAAGGAAATAATCCTGGATGTGCCATTATTGAATACCTTGATCTTTTACGTCCCATCTTTAAAAAAACTTCGGCATACGGCCACTTTGGAAGAAATGAACCTGAATTTTCCTGGGAAAAAACCAATATGGTTGACATCTTAAAGGAAAAAGCAGGAATTTAGGGAAGGAGATATACAGTCAATGGACTACGATGTTAAGGAACTAAAACTCGCAAAGGAAGGCTTGCTCCGGATCGAATGGGCCAATCAAAACATGCCGGTACTCAACAACATTAGAAAAAGATTTGCTGAGGAAACACCGTTAAAAGGCATTCGATTAGCCGCCTGCCTTCATGTCACCACCGAAACCGCTTCACTGATGCAAACACTAAAGGCAGGGGGCGCCAAAATTGCGCTATGTGCCTCCAACCCTTTGAGCACACAGGATGATGTGGCGGCTTCACTGGTTAAAAATGACAAAATTTCTGTTTTTGCCATCAAAGGTGAAGACAACGAAACATATTACAAGCACATCAACTCCGCCCTTGATATTAAACCCCAATACACAATGGATGACGGTGCAGATCTGGTTTCTACCATTCACTCCGAACGCACCGAGCTTATCAAGAATGTTCGAGGCGGCACCGAAGAAACGACCACCGGCATAATTCGGCTTAAAAGTATGGCCGCAAACGGTGTTTTACAGTACCCCATCATAGCGGTAAATGACGCTAAGACCAAACATCTATTTGATAACCGTTACGGTACCGGACAGAGCACCATAGACGGAATCATTCGCGCCACGAACCGGCTCCTTGCAGGATCTAATTTCGTTGTTTGCGGATATGGATGGTGCGGAAAGGGACTCGCACTCAGAGCAAAAGGAATGGGCGCCAACGTTATTATCACAGAAATCGATCCCACCGCTGCTCTCGAAGCGGTCATGGAAGGTTTCAGAGTGATGCCCATCCGCCAGGCAGCAAGGATCGGCGATTTTTTCTGTACGGTGACCGGGAATATCAATGTAATTCGCAAGGAACATTTCAAGATCATGAAAGACGGTGCCATTGTGGCCAACTCCGGTCATTTCAACGTGGAACTCGATCTTAACGGACTTGAATCTATAACAAAATCACGAAAAGAAATTCGACCCCTCGTTGAAGAGCATGTTCTTGAAAATGGAAACCGCGTTAATATTCTGGGGGATGGCAGGCTGATCAATCTTGCATCTGCCGAGGGGCATCCGTCCAGCGTGATGGATATGAGCTTCGCCAACCAGGCATTGAGTATCGAATATATGGTGAAAAGCAAAAAGAGGTTTGAAAACGATGTCTATCCCGTACCCGAAAAGATAGACAACGCCATCGCCAGAGAAAAACTTTCTTCCATGAAGGTCAAGATCGACACACTTACGGCCGAACAGAAAAAATACCTGGCATCATGGAGTATGGGAACATAGGCGTTTGAAGATTGAAGGTTTTTGATTGTCCATTGCACAATAAACAAAGCCGGCGCTTTCTAGGCCGGCTTTTAATTTTTTATCCAAAATTTTCTGAAAATCAAGCACCATCAATGTCTACTTGTTGACCTGTTCCTTCAAGAGGTTAATTGCTTTTTTCATGTACACGGATGAAGTCTCATCGTCACCCTTTACGCCGTATACCAGGCTGAGGCCAACATACGCCGGTGGATAATTCTCATCGAGTTCCTTGGCACGGCTGAACTCACGGAATGCGTCATCAATTTTACCTGCTTTTAACAATATGTTGCCATTGTTAACATGGTTTTTCGGGGTATCGAGCCATGTATTCTGCTCGATGGGCATTGTGGTACATGCGAATAGAACAAACAGACAAAAAGCAGCCAATAAAAAATATCGTTTTTCAAAATTCATAATTCCTCCTGTTCAGCCCGGACATCTCTCAAGCTGAGGTGAAGAACATTAGCAGCTGTTTCAAAACACATCTTTTATACCTAAATTGAGCGATTGTCGAGTTTTCCGGAGATGCAAGGCGCAGGGGGTGCCGCTGTAGTCAGCTACCGCAAGCGCCCTGCAACACAGCAGATCCGGTAAAATCGGCAATCCCGAAGGGTTTCAAATGGTGACAATTTTTTGCTTGATTAAATCCACCCATTAGATGAAACCTATTAACGACTTTGGCCTTATATATTTATTATAATTATTACTTTTTTATAACCCTGGCACTATTTGAAACGCTCGGTTTAGGTTATATGCTTTTATGGTCTTAGATTACCGTATCGTAAAAAATCGACAAAATAAATATTTATTTATTTATTTTCTCCTTGATGTTTTTCATGAGAAAGACTCAAAAATCACCCACCGGAAGATTTTAAAGCGGCTTTTAGTCAACCCCCACGTCTGCAAGAACAGGGAATGAATTTTCAATCAAGTAAAGCCTCTTTATATTCTCCAATCAAAGATAGGGCTTCGTTTTCCGTCTCGATCCGCTTGATCGATTCACGAAACCTGCTGCTGTGAGGCAATCCCTTGACAAACCACCCCAAATGGCTGCGCATCATCCGGCAAGCCCGTTTTTCTCCAAAGCACTCTATGGAAGTCTTCAGATATTTCGTCATAACGTCAAAACGTTCGGCAACAACCGGAGCACCCATCTCAGTACCGTTGATCAAAGACATCACCTGAGAAAATATCCAAATCACAAGCAGTTTCGTTTTTCATGCTTAATGCATCTTCCGGTGTTACAATATCTCCATTTCCGATCACCGGAATGGATACCTTGTTTTTTATTTTGGCAATCAGAGACCAGTCCGCTTTGCCCCCGAATCCCTGGGTGGCCATGCGAGGATGCACGGTAATGGCGTCCACACCGCTGGCGTCTGCTATGGCAGCGATATTAAACGCCTGATCACCGGATTTTTCCCATCCGGTCCTTATTTTGATGGTCAGCGGAATTTTTATTTTGTCTCTGACCGCAAGGAGAATCTTTTCGACCTTTCGGGGTGCTTTCATCAAGGCCGAACCTGAACCGGTTTTAAGCACCTTTTTAACCGAACAACCGAGATTGATGTCCAGGATGTCGGCACCCGAAGCTTCCACAATGGCCGCAGCTTCAGCCATGATAATCGGATCTGAACCGAATATCTGGGCAGACAGCGGCTTCTCTTCGGAACGGCTTTGGAGCAATTCTTCCGTTTTGACGGATCGGTACGCCAGACCATTGGAACTGACCATTTCTGAACAGACCAGTGCACACCCCGCCGATTTTGCCAGGAGTCGGAACGGCAAATTGGTAATACCCGCAAGGGGTGCTAAAATTGTAAAATTATCAAGTTGAACGGACCCGATTTTCATGATTTGAAACGCTTCGTTTTTTTCCATGCCAATCGGCGAAATCTCGAGAGTTTGGATTGGCATAGCAGAACAGACAGTTATGGTAACAGGGGTGCAATGGGTAAGATCCGATGTCCACCGAGACCCTGCACCCGCATCCATGGGTTATTCTCTGACCCGTATCCTTTCTTAAACTAAGGCTTCCGCCAAAGATCTCAACAAGAAAATCACTGGGGATGCAGGAACTTTTATTGACGTTGGAATCCAAAGGCAACGCATCCATCACCTCTTTTTCGCAGCAGGTGTATAAATCGATATTTTTTTCAGCGAGCACTTTCTCCATCTTTAGAAGAATTTCTATTTTTTTCCGCAGCCCGGGATCGACGAACGAAAACCCCGGAATAGACGATAGACGTTTTTGTATCTTGACCCAAGTGGAAATCCTGGTAAAATCATTTAAATTGTCCTCGATGACGTTTGGTCCGGTTTTAAAGAAGCAGATCGGATCGAATCTCCAGTTGACCGTTTTGGGGTCGAAGGTTTGGCAAAGGTCTCGAAGCTGTTCGAGGCGCTGACTTAAAGACGGGACACGCGGTTCCAGCAGAAATGATTTAGCGTTAATGGTAAAGTTAAAAAAAAGATTGTATCCCATTTTCAAAAGCTGGCGGCCCACATCCCTTTGGATGAAAGGACCGAAATTTTTTGACCAAAACACAATGGTATGCACCGTGTCGGGTGTGGCAGG
>JAFCZV010000144.1 GCA_019314155.1 Deltaproteobacteria bacterium | reverse complement strand
ATAAATTCCATTATAAACAGGTATATCTTCAAAGAGATGATCTGGCCGTTTGCCATCAATATGGCGTTTTTCACTTTTATATTCCTCATGACAAAGATACTCGATATTACAAACATGATTGTCAATTACAAAATCAACCTGTCTTCCGTCTTTTTGATCCTTGTCTACTCTGTCCCTCGTTTTCTGTCATTTGTGATACCCATGTCGGTGATGATAGCCGTGCTGTTGACGTTTCTTCGGTTATCGAACGATCATGAGCTTAATGCCCTTAAAGCGGGCGGGATCAGCATTTACAGCCTAATGTCTCCTGTGCTGGCATTTAGTGTAATGGGGATGCTCCTTTCATGTTTTTTGACGGTTTATGCAGGACTTTCAACGACAGTTTCAAGGACGTCATGCTGTATATCAATAAAATAGATTTGAAGAAAAAAAGACTTATTGATGTGTTTATTGAAGATAAAAGGTCGAAAAATATTGTAAGCACCATCGTGGCGCCAAAGGGAAAGGTGTTTAGTGAACCTGACAAGCTTGTGTTTCACTTACAACTTTATAATGGGGCCATCAATCAGGTCAACCTTGAAAACAGGTCGGCCCATTCCATCAACTTTGACACCTATGACGTCAGTCTTGATCTCAAAAAAACTTTTATGACTTCAAAAAGCGGTCCCAAAGACGAAGACGAGATGAGCCTTGGCGAATTTTGGCAGTATTTGAACACCGCCGAAAAAAAAGATGAACAATATTATACGACATTAATTGAATTGCATAAAAAATTTTCGATTCCCGCTGCATGCATAGCCCTTGGAATTTTGGCGGTTCCTCTGGGCGTTCAGTCGGGGTCCGCAAAACGGTCCGGAGGCTTGGGGCTGGGACTGGCATTCTTTTTAATCTATTACTTAATGTTGTCCGCGGGACAAGTTTTTGGAGAAGCCGGGGTGTATCCACCGGTGATTGGAATGTGGGTGCCGAATATTGTAATGGGTGGGCTGGGTCTGTTTCTTGTTGTCAGAACCGCAACCGACCGTCCTGTAAAAGTCGATTCAATGATCGCCCATGTTAGAAAAAAAATTAGACAGATATTACGAACGCACGAAAATTAGTCTATCGTTATGTCAATTATTTACAGATATATAACCATTCAGATTTCAAAATATTTCGGCATTGTTCTGACTTTTGTCATCGGT
Source organism: Deltaproteobacteria bacterium (assembly GCA_019314155.1). Classification (GTDB taxonomy): domain Bacteria; phylum Desulfobacterota; class Desulfobacteria; order Desulfobacterales; family UBA11574; genus JAAXQD01. The sequence continues at coordinate 4,636 of JAFCZV010000144.1, read as the reverse complement.
ATATATATTATCGTCGATTTTTTTGAAAAGATAGACGATTTTATGGAAGCAGGGTTGCCGTTTTCGAAGACCATATTTTTTTTTATATTGGAAATACCGTTTGTTATTGTTCAGATTATACCGATCTGTATTCTGCTGGCAGTTCTTATCGTTTTTAGTCTCATGACCCGACACAATGAGATCATGGCTTTAAGAAGCAGTGGCGTCCGTATCTATTATCTTTTTAAACCGGTCGTTATAATTGGATGTATGTTGAGCGGCCTTCTTTTTTTCTTTTCCGATGTCATTGTTCCCATTACAAAGGCAAAGTCAAATCAGATTTGGCTCAGAGAAGTCCGCAGGGAATCTACAGTCATTACCGAGGAAAAAAACATTTGGGTTAAAGGTAACCGCATTATAACACACATAAAATATTTTAATCCAAAGGTAAAAGCCATTTATGGAATCACGCTGTACCAGTTTGATCAACGTTTCCAACTCATCAGAAGAATTGATGCCAAGAAAGGTGTCTTCGAACAGGGAAAATGGTTGTTATACGAAATAATGGAACAGAATTTGGACAAGGAACTGGGGAATTACGATATTACGTTCCACGACCAGCAGGTTGAGAAGTTCGACTTTCTACCTGAAGATTTAAATCGGGTGGCCAAAAAATCGGAAGAGATGACCTTCAAAGAGCTTTCGGAATATATAAAAAGGGTTGAGGCGGAAGGATATGATGCGACGAATTACCGGGTGGACCTCTATGCTAAAATAGCCTTTCCTTTTATCTGTATCATCATGTGTATGGTGGGAACCGGCATTGGCGCCAGAGGAAAAATAAAGGAAAGTATGCCTGTTGTCATCGCGTTCGGTATCGGCATGGCATTTCTTTATTGGATTTTTTACAGCTTCTGTCTATCCCTTGGATACGGTGAAATGCTGCCTCCCGGCATTGCTGCATGGACGGCGAACCTTGCTTTTTTCTGTTTTGGAGCTGTAACATTGTTAAATGCTGAATAATAGGTGACGGGTAACGACTGACAAGTGATGCGCTACCCTTGAATCGTGATAAAAGGACAGCAGGTGAGACGTCTGTATAATATATTGCTTTATTTTCTCATCGCTATAGGCTTCCCGGTGATCCTCCCCATAGCGCTTTCTTCCAAAAAGCGGAGGAAAACAATCCTCCAGAGGCTGGGGCTTGTGCCGTTGCCAGCTGCGATGACAAGGCGTAAACTACTTCTTTCTGAAGAAAAAATTGTATGGGTCCATGCACTTTCGGTGGGAGAGGTACTTTCCGCGGTTCCACTCGTTAAACGGTTAAAAGAGCGTTCCCATACTAGAAATATTGTGTTTTCTGCTTCTACCAAAACAGGCTTTGATATCGCCAACCAGTATTTAAATGATTCTGTTATCGGCATCTTTTATTTTCCTTATGATTTGAAATTTTCAGTAAAACATATTGCAGAGAAAATTGCTCCAGCCGTTGTTGTCATCGTCGAGACGGATATATGGCCGAATTTTCTTTTTGAGATGAAAAAACGGCAGACCCCTGTTGTTCTTGTTAATGCAAGGCTGTCCAATAAATCTTTTATCGGCTACAAACGATTCGATTTTTTTGCAAAACCGCTGTTTTTATCTTTCGCAAAAATTTGCACCCAGTCCGTGGAAGATGCAAAACGTTTTCAAGCCCTTGATGTTCCCTCAAATCGGATAATGTTTACCGGCAATATCAAATTTGATCAGGAATTCCAGTTCTTATCGGCGGAAGAGATAAAAGATTTAAGGAAATGGATGCAGATACAGCCGTCTCAAAAGGTCCTGGTGGCGGGGAGTACGCATAAAGGTGAAGAATCGATACTTCTTGACGCTTTTTCCAAAATGAAAAGTGAGTTTAAAGATCTGGTTCTTGTTGTCACCCCCAGAGATCCGGAACGCGCAAAGTCGGTATATCGTATTTTTGAAGCAGCAGGCTACTCTGTTCGTCTTATGAAAGAGATGGAAAAGAAATCAGCAGGTCATCGATTTGATGTGATTGTGGTTGGTATCCTGGGGGTTTTAAAAAAACTCTATACAATCGCCGATATCGCCTTTATAGGAGGGAGTCTGATAGCGTGCGGCGGGCACAATCCACTTGAACCGGCTTCATTTGCAAAACCGATAATATTCGGGCAAGATATGAGTGATTTCGCTGAGATATCCAAATTGCTTGTGGATTCAGGAGGAGCTGTAAGGGTTCATGACTCAGCTTCCCTTTTTGAAGCTGCGGCGATACTCATTAGAGACGATAAAAAAGCCATCGAGATCGGAGAAAGAGCCCGGCAGGTTTTCAAAGCCAACAAAGGCGCTGTTGAAAAGACATTGCGGGTTGTTGAAACATATCTTTAAAGCAGGTGTTAGGTGTCAGGGATCAGGAGACAGATGACTGATGAAAAAGGGCAGAAGTCAGAGGGCCGATAACTAATAATAAAGAAGATGCCATGAGCAATATTATTAGAATAATTGAGAAAATTATGGCAGATAAAGGGGCAAGCCCCCTTTTTTCTTTTAGGTTTTTTTTATCGGTAGTTTCAAAAGTTTATGGAGGTGCTGTAAAATTAAGAGAAAAATTATATCAAAAGGGTGTTTTTCAATCAAAAAGGCTCCCTTGCATGGTTATATCTGTTGGGAACCTTTCAGTGGGTGGGACAGGGAAAACACCCATGACGATATATTTGGCCAATCTCATTCAGGATCTCGGATACAAGGCTGTGGTTATCAGTCGAGGATATAGGGGGCGTGCGGAAAAGGCCGGCGGGATCGTGAGCGATGGACAGGTTTTATTGATGGGACCTGAGACCGCCGGTGACGAACCGTATATGATGGCCGCAAAATTGAAAAATGTGCCGGTAATCGTAGGCAAAAATCGGTGGGAGGCCGGCATGCTGGCTGTGCGGATGTTTCAACCTGACGTCCTTGTGCTCGATGATGCTTTCCAGCACCTGAAACTTGGACGTGATCTTGACTTGGTACTCTTGGATTGCCGCCGCCCTTTCGGCAATGGGCATATGCTGCCCAGAGGTATTATGAGAGAGCCGGTTTCAGCTCTTTCACGGGCAAATGCATTGATATTAACAAGATCCGATGTTGTACCGGATGCTAAAAAAGTTCTCCAAGGCTTAAAATCCGGATCCTTAACTGCGGACAAACCGGTTTTCAAATCGTTCCACGTCCCGTATGTCCATAAAGTGATAAAAGGGGAAAGCAGTATATTTGATCAAAAATCACAAAGCGTATCGACATGTGAACCGGAGTTTTTAAAAGGACAAAAAGCCTTTGTTTTTTCAGGTCTGGCAGATAACGGTGATTTTCACCGGACCGTCCAAGGCCTTGACTGTTTTGTGTCGGGCTGTATGGAATTTCCTGATCATCATCCATACTCGGGAGTGGATATTGAAAACATATTTCAGTCGGCGAGGCAAGCAAATGCGGATTGTCTCGTTACCACCGAAAAGGATTATGTCCGGATTTCTTACAGAAATACATATCCCGTTGATCTTGTCGTGTTGGGTATCAAGATCACCTTTGGTGATGAGGACGATGCCTTTTATACGTTCATTCAAAGTAAACTGCACTGCAACAGTCTGAAGTGGGGTAATGTTTGATATGGAAAGAACCGTCTACAATTGTATCAAAATACTGTTCAGACTTTTGGGCCTTATTCCACAGAAATGGCAACGAATATCAGCTGACTTTCTGGGCCGAATTGTTTTTTTGGCAGACAGGCGGCACCGCAGGATCGTTATTGACAGTCTAACCCATGCTTTTGGCCGTCAAAAAAATCGATTTGAAATCCGGATTCTTGCCAAGCGAGTATTTATAAATCTGGTGCAGATTATTTTTGAAATCGGCTGGTCCTTAAGTCTGGATGAGAAACAGCTTAGGAAATATTTTACGATTGACGGAAGATCGAATATTAAAAACGCATATGAAAAAGATAGAGGTGTTTTAGTACTTACCGCCCATTTTGGGAACTTTGAGCTTCTGGCAGTCATCGGCGCTATGATCAAGTATCCTTTGAGTCCCGTGGTTCGTCCCCTGAGCTTTAAACCGCTGGATCGCTTTTTTGTGGAGTTGAGGACACGCTTCGGGGCAAAGATCATTCCCAAGCAGCGCTCTTTTCGTGAGATCCTAAGGAGTCTGGAACGCAAAGAATTGGTTGTATTGCTGATGGATCAGAATGTGGACTGGTACGAAGGCGTTTTTGTAGATTTTATGGGTCGTCGGGCCTGCACCAACAGCGGATTGGCCCTTTTGGCCCTAAAAACACAGGCACCGGTGGTTCCCGTTTTTTTAATCCGGGAAAAAACAGGCTTTAGAGCAGAGTTCGGGCCAGAAATTCCGTTGATTAAAACCGGCGACAAGAGAAAGGATGTTGAGTTGAATACCCTGCAGTATAACAGAATCATTGAGGACGTTGTCCGCCGTTACTCTGAGCAATGGTTTTGGGTACACCAACGCTGGAAGACGAAACCGTATCACCCCTGGCCCAAAGTTGCTGTCAAATAAACCAATGAAAAAATGTGTAAATCGGTTCAATCTGTTCCAGTTGCTTTCTAAAAATAATGGCACTTAAAACAATAAAACCAAAAAATATTAAACGCCTTCTTATTCG
>JAFCZV010000143.1 GCA_019314155.1 Deltaproteobacteria bacterium | reverse complement strand
ATTACCATAGCTGTTCAACGTCTTGAAGAGAACGGGGAATCCTGGATTCTTAGAACCACCATCGACACAACCATGTTCGACAATCTCATCACTTCCATGGGGCTCGATGCGGAAAGCGATGCATTTATTCTTAACAAGGAGGGCATATTCCAGACCAATTCCCGTTTGTTTGGGAAAGTTCTCGAGAAATGCCCCATAAAGATTCCATCCGGTGGGCATGCGACCTACGTGGTTGAAAAACCTGATCCCGGCGGGAACGATGTTTTCTTGGCCTATACCCATTTAACTTATCCTGAATACACTCTGGTGATCGTAAAACCTAAGTCCACTGTTTTGAAAACCTGGTATGCACTGAAAAGTGACCTGTTTCTTGTTTTTCTGGCCAGTTCCATACTGATTGTCATTGTGGTCTTCAGGCTAACGGGTATCATGGTGAATCGCATCAGAGAAGCAGATCAGAATTGGGAAATAGCTTTCCGAGAATTACAGCATCATCACAAGCTTTCTTCCATCGGCAGACTTGCTGCCGGTGTGGCTCATGAGATCAACAATCCCCTGGCCATAATCAACGAAAAAGCCGGTCTTATCAAAGATTTCATTCAATACACCCCGGATTTTGCGCAAAAAGAAAAGTTTTCGACTCTGGCGGGGGCCATTTTGCAGTCCGTGAGCCGCTGTAGAACAATAACCCATCGGCTGCTGGGATTTGCAAAACGGATGGAGGTTGAGGTTGAAACTCTGGACCTTAACGAACTTTTAGAGGAAGTGTTGGGTTTTTTGGAAAAAGAAGCCCTTTACCGAAATATCGACATCGGTTTGGAATTAGCAAAGGATCTGCCCAGGATCGATTCGGATCGGGGACAGCTTCAGCAGGTTTTTTTGAACATTTTGAATAATGCCATGGCTGCTGTGGAAGACGAGGGGCAGATTCTGATTGCCACCTGGGAACAAGATGCGGATACCGTCGCTGTATCCATCCAGGACAATGGTTGTGGTATGTCGGAGGAAGAATTCCGGCATATCTTCGAGCCTTTTTTTACCACCAAAAGAGAACACGGAACCGGCCTTGGGCTTTCCATTACCTACGGTATTGTCGAAAAGCTTGGCGGAGACATCGAGGTGAAGAGTAAAGAGAACGAAGGAACTACTTTCAAGGTTGTTCTGCCGAAAAAATCAAATGCATAAACGGAGGCATCGCATGGACCGGATGAAAATCCTGCTCGTTGACGATGAGTATGAATTTGTCACGACTCTGGCCGAAAGACTGGGGTTGAGAAATATGAATGTTTCGATTGCCATGGACGGTGAGACGGCCTTGGGCTTTGTTGAAAACGATCCGCCTCAGGTCGTGGTCTTGGATGTGATGATGCCGGGGCTGAGCGGATTGGAGGTCCTGGAGAAAATCAAAGCCATGGATTCTAAAATACAGGTGATTCTTCTCACCGGTCACGGCGCCACCAAAGACGGCATTAGGGGAATGCGGTTGGGCGCTTTTGACTACCTGATAAAGCCCATCGATATAGACGAGTTGATTGAAAAGTTGAATGAGGCGGTGAAAAGTATGGCTTAGAAAGCCGCTAAAAACCTGGGCAAAAGGGGACGGCATGAATCACTTAAAACGCAAAGAAGTGGCTTTTTTCGGGAAAATAACGGGCGGCATAACCCACGAAATTAAAAACGTTTTGGCCATCATCCAGGAATCGTCGGGCTTAATGGAGGATATTCTTGATGTAGCCGAAAACGGCGCTTTTCCCCACAAAGACAAGTTCATAAAATCCTTGAATAGGATTCGTGGACAAATTCAACGCGGCATTAACATCACCACCCGCTTGAACCGGTTCGCCCACAGTTCCGACCACTGCCCCTCAAGCCTGGATCTTAATGAGATAACGGAACAGATGGTTTTGCTGGCGTCCCGTTTTGCCAGGCTTAAAAATGTCGTTCTGAAATCGAGTCCCTCAGATCCGCCGCTGATCATTAAGTCAGATCCTGTATCCTTGGAAATGGCTTTGTTTGAAGCCATTGAAATTATTCTTGTTTTAATTGCTTCCGGTGGGAAAATAACGCTTTCCCCACGGAAAATACAGGATAAATATGTATTGGGCGTCGGTTATGAAAATACCGTTCTTCCCAAAGAAGAATCTCTGGCCAAAATATCTTCCACCGAACGCTGGGCATCATTGCAGGAGACCATGATTTATCTAGGTGGCACAGCCAAAGCGTTCGATTCAACCCCGGAAATTTTGCTTTACCTTCCCGAATCCATAGATGATTAAAAACGTTTCAAAATAGTTCAAATTGTACGTCTCAAAGTGGTTCATTATGAACCACTTCCCCCCTTTATATTCCTCCGGTATTGATAAAACCAATTGAAATTATTATATATAAAAGTATTGGCATATTCCTTGCTGTATTAGAGGGCAACATCGCCCGAACAGTCAGGACCATAAGGAGGGTGCCATGAAAAGATGGATCAATAAATTTGAAAGGGTCTTTGTCTCGGTTACTTTTGCAGAAATGGGTGAACACAACGATGCCAGGAATATGCTCGGGATAAAGTACGTGGATCCTAAAAAATTATGGGATGATATTTTTCTTTCAGTCACTTTTGCCGAGGCTGGATAACACAAGCCCTTAATGGCAATCGGAAACAGAGTGCCATTTTGGATCTGATTTTATTGAAACGCTAGATTGTTAGGTCATGGGTATTACGATTTTGATCATAGAAGCAGACAGCATGTTGCAGGAACACCTTGTGCGATATTCGAAAGCCAATGATTGGCGGATATTCAATTCCAGGCAGCAAAAAGACATCAAACGGATTTTAAAAAAACATCCTATCGATGTGGTTTTGCTGAGCCTGGACGATCTCAAAAAAGAAGGGATGTCGTTGATTAAAATGATCAAAAAAAAACATCCTGCTGTTCAAGTGATCACCATCAACAGCGGGGATCAGATCTCTCTGTCGATTGAAGGGATGAAGCTGGGTGTATTTGACGATTTTTTCATGCCTCTGGATCTGGATTCACTCATTTCCGGAATCCTCGAGGCCTATAAGGCAAAGAAAGAGGCCGAAGTCGTTAAGCCGTCGCTGTTACAGCGCTGCCAGAACATAATGGTTGCAGCAAGTTTTGCGGAGGCCGGAGAACCCGATATGGCCAAAGAGCTCTTGGCAACAGGACGTAAATCCGAAGCAAATATAAAAAATGTTCTACATAATGAAAAGAGTGAAAGGAGAAATAAAATGAAAGAGATGAAAGTATTGTTGGTAGACGATGAAGAAGAGTTCGTAAAAGCCCTTTCCGAGCGAATGAAGATGCGGGATCTGGAATCGGATGTGGCACTCAGCGGGGAACAGGCGCTTAAAACCATGGACGAGGATCTTCCGGATGTCATGGTTCTCGACCTGAAAATGCCCGGCATGGACGGAATGGAAGTTTTAAGGCGTGCCAAGAAGGCGTATCCTGGTGTTCAGATTATCATGTTGACCGGCCATGGGTCTGAAAAAGATGAACAAGAGGCACGACGGCTGGGTGTTTTTGAATACCTGCAAAAGCCGATATCCATTGAAAAACTCATGAAGACCATTACCGAGGCCTACAAAAGCAAATTTGAGGACGCCATGAGCGCAGCTGCGTTTGCTGAAGCCGGTGAATTCGATACTGCAAGAGAAATTCTCGATCGGGATAAAAAGAAAAAATAACCCGACCTGAAGCAAATGAGAACTAAAGAAAGAAATTTATTGTGCTGAGCTTAGGGAGGAGAACGAATGGAACATCATGCTATGGAAACGGATAAATCAAAAAAACCGGGGCTGCTTTCAAACAAGATGCTCTGGCTCATTGTTGGTGCAGCCTGTTTCGTGACCATCGGGTTTATTATTCCAACGCCTCAGAGTCTGATTGAACTGCTGGAAAAACAGAAAATTGCGGAAAAACTGATCGAATGGAATGTGGCCCGTGATGTTGCCCACGCGGCATGGAAGGCGAAGCTCGTCCTCGCCATGATTCCCATGGCCGTCATATATTTTGCAACCGAGGCGCTTCCCATCGGCCTGGTGGGCATATTGATGCCGGTTTTTGCTTATTTTTTCAAACTATTGCCCATGAAAATGATCGGACAAACCTTTGCCGGCGATGCACCCTTGTTCCTATTGGGCGTTTTGGCCATGGGGGTGACCGTCATCAGTGTGGGACTGCACAAACGACTCGCCACTTGGATATTGGGGTGGACCAAGGGTTTTGTGGTGCCGATTGTGGTATTGTGCTTGTCCATGTCCGTTTTAGGATCATTTATATCGGCCCATGCCATGGCTGCCTTTATGACGCCGGTGATGGCGGCCGTATACATGGGGGCGATTTCGGCCAACAAAAATGAAGGCGTTATCGAACATGATCCGCAACTGGCCAAGCTTTTGCTGTTTTCCCTCTGTTTTGCCTTGAATGTCGGCGGCGTCGGCTCACCCGCAGCCGGAGGACGAAATGTGATTATGATGGGATTCTGGTCCGACTACAACGTTCCCATGAGTTTTGGTCGGTGGATGATGTATGGACTTCCGCTCACGCCTGTCCTGGGTCTGGCAGTGGCTGCATATATGTTATTTGTATTTAGAAAGGTCAAAACAAAAGATCTCACTCCCGGTCTTTTAGCCATAAAAGAAGAGACTAAAAAGATGGGCCCCATGATTTATGCCGAAAAAGTAGCGTTCGGTATGATGCTCCTGATACTGTTTCTCTGGATCGTCGGCGGGCATGATCTCGGCCTTGGGGGGCCGGCCTTGCTCGCCCTGATCATTCCGGTTGTGTTTAAAATTGCGGATTGGAGAAAAATTTTGGGGGGCATATCCTGGGATGCGTGGTTTATGTATTGCGGCGCCCTTACCCTTGGCGCACTGTTAAAGGAGACGGGTGCGGCCCTGTGGCTGGCTCAGCTTTTTCTAGGCGGCCTGGACGCGATAGGTTGCGGGAAAGGTCTGGGGCTTTGGATCGGAATGAGTTCTTTTTCAGGTCTGATGACCAACTTTATGTCCGATGCAGGAACCACCGCACTTTTAGGGCCGATTGCCATCCCGATGGGTATTATGAGCGGTGTTCAAGGTGAACCCTGGGCCATCGGACTTGCAACGGCTTTTTCAACTTCTTTTGCCCATTTTCTTATCGTAGGGACTCCGAACAACGCTATAGTTTATGGGCTTGGCGTTTATCCGGATACCGGTCAACGAATGATCAGCCCCTTCGACTTTGTCAAATACGGCTTTGCCTTATGGGTCATTTGCCTTGTAATTACATGGGTATTGGGTTTTATGGTTCTGTATAATGTGGTAGGATTTCCGGAAGGAGTTACTGAAACCGCAAAGGCGGTTCTTATGAGCAATGCGCATTAATTATCAAGGTCAGGGGGTATTTATGAAAATAAGAATACTTTTAGTGGATGATGAAAAAGAATTTGTAGAGAC
>JAFCZV010000584.1 GCA_019314155.1 Deltaproteobacteria bacterium | reverse complement strand
TTTTTATATTAAAAGTATAAAAAGGAGGCCGATATGCACTGGGATCAATTATCATTTTTAAATCCAAATTATTTCTACGGATGTCATCGCTTCAATCTTCGCTCATATTTTGAGGGCCATCCTTTCAATGAGAATTTAGATTCAACGTTTCCTTTCAACATTTCCCAGCCGGATATAACAGCTCAACAACCTCCTGTCAGGCGACGGACCCTGGACCACATTCTGGATAGAATCAGCAAGAACGATTTTCCCGGCAAGCAGCATTTTGAGCAGTACATGCGCCATAAATACCGTCGCAACTGCAGGGCGAATACACTTCGGTTGGCGGATACCTCCTTAACACAATTTCTAACCTTTTATCGGAACGCAGATAAACACCATCTGGAACAAATGACCAGAGAAGACATTGAAGGTTTTGTTGAGCATGAACAAGACCGGGGGTTGAAGCCTAATTCGGTTCGCACCCGAATGTGTGCCGTATATGCATTTGTGCACTTTTTAATTGAAAAGAAAGTGGTGAGTTATGAGCTGTGGTGAGTTATGAGCTGTTGGAGAGAAGGATAAAACTGAAGCTTCCTGATCGGCTACCGCGGGCGATTGACCCGGAGGATTTAAAGCAATTGTTGTCGGTGATAGAATTGAGCGATTTACAGGCATGGCTGGGAAAGCACCTGGCTGCATACAAGGTGCCGGATTATTGGTTTGAAGTGAAGCAGTTGCCAAAGACGGCACCCGGCAAGATTGATCGCAAGTCGCTGCATATCAGGGCTAAGACTGCGATATAGCATGCCAGACAGATGCCGCTAAAAACCGCAAAAAAAGCCCCATTTTTCTCTATTTTTTGTTCCATTCGGGAACCCTTTTACTTCTATCGCGTAAATCTCGTCATGTAACCGCCTACAACATCAGATAGTCCTTTCAGATTGACATACAAGACGATCTCTGACATATCAGATCGTGAAAAGCAAATTCTTATTGCTATTCCTTGAAAAAGATCGAACATGATAAATCCGTGGCCTGAGCCCGGACCTGGAGCAGTCAGAATCATGGTCAATGTCATTCACCATGCGCTTTCGAATCCCGTCGAAGACCAGCAAGCCATCGAGGTGTTTCAGGACCACTGGCGGATCTACAAGAAAATGGTCGACAGCGATTACTTCGCACACCGCGAGGTGTACGCAATCGTCCAGCGGGTATTGAAGTACAGGTTCGAACGACCGTTCCGATTCCTCGATCTCGCGTGCGGTGATGCTGGCGGTGTTGTTGAAGCGTTGCGGCACACGGCCGTCTCCCACTACCACGGGATTGATCTTTCGAAAGCTGCGCTGGAGCTGGCCAGCAGGAATCTCGAGAACCTGCGATGCACCGTGGAGCTGGAGGAGCGGGACTTTATTGAGGCGATGATCGAGCGACCGGAGCCTGCGGATTTCGTGTGGATGGGGCTGTCGCTGCACCACCTCACACCGGAAGCCAAGGAAGAGCTGATGGCTGCTGTGCGCAATGCGATAGGTGATGACGGACTGTTTCTCATCTACGAGCCGACCCTTCGGACGAGTGAGACACGTGAGGCCTACCTGGGTCGTGCCGAAAGAAGCATTCGATCGTGGAAGACTGTGCTCACCGGCGAGGAGATGGAGGAGGTCGTTCAGCACGTGCGCACCTGCGACCTTCCGGAAACTTCCGAAACATGGAAAACACTGGCGCTCCGGGGTGGGTTCGGCCGGGCGCAGAAGCTGTTCGACGGGCCAGCCGACCTGTTCGCGCTGTTCTCTTTCGCGCCAGAATGAGCAAGGAGGAGTGCCGCGAGTTGGATCGGCGCTTATCGAGGTGAAATTCCGTGAGCCCCCTGACGCCACCGCCCTTCCCACAGGTGCGCACAAACAGATCGGTGGCAACATGATCTGGGCACCATGGCCATCATGGTTGAGCGCAAGGGGCAGACCTCTTAACTTTCAAACATTAGGTCTATTTATCTTGAATACGAAAACGACCTTCAGGAGTTGTGATATCGAATTATTAAAATATTGAAAAAACTGTACCTAAAGACCGAAAAACCTGGTTTTCTCCTCTTGGAGTCCGGGTTTTTTCTTTGGTACGAAATATTT
>JAFCZV010000142.1 GCA_019314155.1 Deltaproteobacteria bacterium | reverse complement strand
CTATACGTCCAACAACCTGCGGTATTCCAAAAACGCTCCTTTAACCATGTATGATGAAATTAATACCGGCTGCAACCTTCCTGCTCAGATTGAAATTTATGCGGTGGAGGGCGATTCCTATCACTTTCTCTTCATCGCCAAAGGCGGCGGATCTGCCAACAAGACCTATCTTTATCAGGAGACCAAAGCGACGTTGACCCCTGAAAACCTCATCACTTTTATGAAACGGAAAATGAAAACCCTCGGCACGGCGGCCTGTCCGCCATATCATCTCGCTTTTGCAGTCGGCGGCACTTCAGCTGAAATCAACCTGAAAACCGTAAAATTGGCATCCGCAGGATATCTTGACCATCTTCCCACAGCAGGAAACCGATTGGGACATGCATTCAGGGATACAGAGCTTGAAGCCGAAGTGCTCGAAATATCACGCCGGCTGGGCATCGGTGCACAGTTTGGCGGAAAACATTTTTGTCATGATGTCCGGGTCATTCGTCTGCCGAGACACGGCGCATCCTGCCCCATCGGTCTGGGTGTCAGCTGCAGCGCAGATCGGAACATAAAGGCCAAAATTACCAAACAAGGCATTTTCATAGAACGCCTCGAGACCAACCCGGCCAGATACATGCCGGAACCCGGCGGTGCGGATTCAACAGCCATTGCCGTGGACCTGAATCGGTCCATGGATGAAGTCCGGGCCGAACTGAGCAAATATCCGGTGGCGACTCGCCTGCTGTTAACCGGAAAAATCGTGGTGGCCAGGGACATCGCCCATGCCAAACTCAAAGATCGTCTGGATAAAGGTGACGGTCTTCCCGAATATTTCAAGAATCACATCGTGTACTATGCCGGACCCGCCAAAACCCCGGAAGGGCATCCTTCCGGATCATTCGGTCCCACCACCGCCGGACGAATGGATCCCTATGTGCCTGTTTTTCAGACCCACGGCGCTTCCATGATTATGCTGGCAAAGGGGAACCGCTCAAAAGAAGTTACCCAATCGTGCAAAAAATTCGGCGGGTTCTACTTGGGGTCCATCGGCGGTCCTGCTGCCCGGCTGGGGAAAGAGTGTATCACCAACATCGAGACGTTGGAATATCCGGAACTCGGAATGGAAGCCATATTTATGATCACGGTCAAGGATTTCCCCACCTTTATCATTGTGGACGACAAGGGAAACGACTTTTTTGAGAATCTGCTGGATTGAACAATGACGTTAAACGATTCAAAACCAAAACCTGACAGGACGATCACGGAATGTCGCCGCTGCGGCACCTGCTGCAAGAAAGGCGGTCCTTCTTTTCATATAGAAGATAAGGTGCTCGTTGAAAAAGGCATCATTTTATCAAGGCACCTCTACACGATTCGAAAAGGTGAGCTTTCCTTTGACAATGTTAAAGAATGTATATTGCCGGCATCTACGGACATCATAAAAATAAAAGGCCGGAAAGGGTCATGGACCTGTGTTTTTTTCGATGAAAAGAACAATGAATGTACCATTTACGACACACGGCCCATGGAATGCAGAGTGCTTAAATGCTGGGATACCCGGGAAATCGAAAAGATTTATGCGAAAAACCGTTTGACGCGAAAAGATCTTATCTCGAGCATTGAAGGGTTATGGGACCTTGTGGAGGACCACCAGAAACAGTGCGCATACGACATGCTCACCCTATTTATTGATGCCCTGAACAAAGATAAAAAAGATGTCGCACTTAAAGGTATCCTGGAAATCATCGAACACGATAAAAAAATCAGAGAACTGGTGGTCCGAAAAGCAGGCCTTGAATCTGATTTGACAGATTTTCTGTTCGGCCGTCCGATTACGGAAACCATAAAAATGTACGGCCTAAAAATTGAAAAAGACGGCGATAAATATCTTCTGGTTCCAACGGGTGGAAGGACTCTCAACGATTAGGGTCAATTAAGAGAGCGTTATATTAAAAAAATCGACTGCGTTTTCCCCCAAGATCAGCGCCATGGATTCAGACGGTAATGTTCTTTGTTTAATCCGCTTGATTTCACGATCCCAAGCATAGGGAATGTTCGGAAAATCAGAGCCGTACATGATACGATCCAGCCGCATATCCTCTAATTTTACAGGATTTCTTATGGGAAGATAATTGGCGAGGGCCATGGACGTATCGAGCCAAAGATTATCGTATTTTTCAATGAGCTGTTTATAACGCAGAAATTCATCTACCCCTAAATGCGGCACACAAATTTTAAGTTTTGGATAATTTTCAATCACCTGTTTCAACTTTTCCGCGCTACACAATACATATGGATCACATTTGTATGCCGGGCTGTTGGGCTCTCTTCCAGCATGGATTATTATCGGTTTTCCCTCGGATGAACATAGATCATAAACGATATCCATATCTGCACCGTTCATGTCGAAGCACTGCACATGAGCATGAAGTTTTACACCCTTGAGCCCCATTTCAAAAGCTTCTTTCAGAACCCTTTCGCTTTCGTTTTCTCCCGGAAATACGGTGGCCATGCCGGAGACTTTATGGGGAAATTTTCGACAAATTTTCGCCATATAGGAATTCAACCCGCGAGCAGTTCCGGGTTTGTGCGCATATTGAAGGGCAACAACATGACCGAGACCTCGAGACAGCAAATAGTCGAGGACATCAAAAGATGTCAACCGGTAGCGAATCGGCCAGCCGTATTTGTCAAACCAATCCCAGATCGCCTTAAAAATACCGTCAGGAAATATATGAACATGGGCGTCCACAACAAACGGCAACGCGCTTGGAATGTTGTGGCCTTCGATATCGTTGAGTGCAGGAAGCGGTGATTTCAACATCGGATCATCTATATGTTTTGTAAAACCTTCAGCATCCTGTATTTATTAAGCATTTCTCTCGAATCCTTGGCCCCTTGAATCCTTAAAATTTTATCCGACTAAAATGCTCCCAGTTGACAATCCGTTATCTTGACGTCCATGGCTTCACAGGCACCACTGACTTTCATTTTTCCGATCTTTAAACCGGATGCGATGTCCCATGCGCTTCGGCAGGACAATCTCCCCTGGACAAGCTGATCCTCAATAGCGTTTTTCAAATCCTCTGTGACACGATCCGGGTGTTTGACAATTTTTTTTTGAGGCTGATATCCAAACAATCCAAGCTGGCATTTTGTCAATTTGAAGTTCATCAGATCGGCGGTCATGCCCACCGCATCGGGTGAAACCTGTAACGTTCCTGCAATTTCGAATGCCTTCGCACAGGGAATTTCCTTGTTTTTTCCCTGTTTTAAAATTTCTTCTTCAATTAAACGATCCGGCGTTGCATCCGGCCCGTGTTTTGCAGAAAAATTTTTGGGCGTATCAATATTCATTTCACGATCCTTTCGCTCAATTAGGGTTCTATTTTATAGGCTCTTCTCCCAATAGGCAGGAGAAAGGGGTTTAGGATCACCAACTCTTTTGGAGATAACCCAGAAATAACGAACTCTTTTGTATTATATCGGCATATTTTTTACAAGCCAAATACAAAATCGGTATTTTCCTTTGCAATTATTGCTTGCCGACCCTTTTCCGGAAACAGTTCGTGAAGGATTTAGGTTGAACTTAAACGAGCAGTCTGTTATTTGTATAGTTTTCGGAAAAAATACCTATTTCAGTAGCAAGCCATTATGCCTTTTATAATAAAACGAAAAAAAACACGCCAGATCAAAATCGGGAATGTAAAAGTGGGCGGAACAGCCCCAGTTGTGGTGCAGTCCATGACCAATACATTTACCCAGGACATTCCAAAAACGGTTTCACAAATACATCGCCTGGAAAAGGCCGGGTGTGAAATCGTCAGAGTCGCCGTACCTGACCTTGAGGCTGCCAAGGCGATTTCTTCGATCAAGCAAAGGATTTCCATACCAATTATAGCGGACATACATTTTGATTACCGTTTGGCAGTAGCTTCGGTTAAATCAGGCGCCGACGGCCTGCGGATAAACCCCGGAAATATCGGCAGTGAAAAAAAGGTCAAAGCAATTGTCGATTGCGCAGCGGACTTCGACATCCCCATCAGGATCGGAGTTAATTCTGGCTCCCTTGAAAAAGACATCCTGAAGAAATATAATGGGGTAACCGACGAAGCCATGGCTGAAAGTGCTATGCGACATATTGATTTATTAAAGTCGTTCGATTTTCAGAATATAAAAATTTCAATCAAAGCCTCGGATGTTCATCGTACCGTTGCGGCATACAGGCTCATTTCGTCAAAGACCGATCTGCCACTTCATGTGGGTGTAACAGAGGCGGGGGGACTCTATTCGGGAATCGTCAAGTCGTCTCTGGGGATAGGAATGCTTCTTGGAGAGGGTATTGGAGATACCCTCCGTGTTTCTCTAACCCGGGACCCTGTGGAAGAGGTCAGGGTCGGCTTTGAAATCCTCAAAGCACTCGAAATCCGGCGATACGGACCTGACATTATCTCCTGCCCAACGTGCGGCCGCTGTAAAATAGACCTGTTCGATATCGCAGAACGTGTCGAAAAGGCTTTGTTGTTAAAACCCTTACCCATTAAACTGGCCATCATGGGCTGCATGGTAAACGGTCCTGGAGAGGCCAAAGAAGCGGATATCGGCATTGCCGGCGGTGATGGGACAGGAATTCTGTTCAAGAAAGGAAAGGTAATAAAAAAGTTTCCTGAAGACAAACTTGTGGATGTTTTACTGGCTGAAGTCGATAAACTTGAACGGACACTATCCTGAGGACAACGCATTTTGAGGGTTTGAGACTTTTGAGCATTTGCGTTCTGACCCAACGGCTTGGCTTCAAGAATCTAATAGGTTCTCACTGACAGAACGACGTGTTTCACGAAATCAACAAGGAATTATTAAATGGGAAAACAAATCAAAACTGCAATTACACCAACGCGAACTGAAGATTATCCGGAATGGTATCAGCAGGTGATCAAAGCATCGGATATGGCGGAACGGTCACCGGTGAGAGGATGCATGGTGATAAAACCCTGGGGATATGCCCTCTGGGAAAATATCGTGGGCGCACTCAATGACATGTTCAAGGAAACCGGGGTAAAAAATGCATATTTTCCGCTTTTTATACCCCTTTCTTTCCTAGAAAAGGAAGCTGAGCATGTGGAAGGTTTTGCAAAAGAATGTGCTGTTGTTACACACCACAGACTTGAAAAAAACGCCGTCGGCAAACTTGAACCCGCAGGCCCGCTGAATGAACCTCTGATTGTCCGACCGACGTCTGAAACCATAATCGGAGAATCATTTTCCAGATGGGTGGGGAGCTATCGCGATCTTCCCATTCTGATTAACCAGTGGGCAAATGTTGTCAGATGGGAGATGCGAATCCGTCTTTTTTTGCGGACCAGCGAATTCCTGTGGCAGGAGGGCCACACGGTCCACGCTTCTGCAGAAGAAGCCAGAGAACGGACGCAAATGATGCTCGATGTTTATGCAAGACTTGCCGAAGAATTCCTGGCCATGCCGGTCATCAAAGGAAGAAAAACGGCTGTCGAAAGAT
>JAFCZV010000005.1 GCA_019314155.1 Deltaproteobacteria bacterium | reverse complement strand
ATCACCGAAGCACCGGGATGGGCATGGGCCCGGGAACGGGTTTTTATGACAACCTTTGCAGGTTCAAACCCGGACTTTTCAGCCTCGTCCATGGTAAGCCCGGTTCGCGCCACCTCCAAGTCAAACACCTTAAAGACCGCCGTACCGGCAACACCTGGTAGTTCAACCGCCTTGCCGCAGATGTTGTCGGCAGCCGCCCAACCTGCCCGGTTTGCCCTTAACGCCAGAGGGATCCATGTTTTCTTGCCGGTAACAACATGATAGGCATCCGCACAATCTCCGGCAGCATATATGTTTTCATCCGAAGTCGTGAGTCTTCTATCCACCGCAATAGCGTTATCGATCCCCAAATCAAGGCCGGCATGGCCGGCAAGTTCGCTGTTCGGTTTTATTCCAACGGCAACCAGCACCATATCCGCTTCGAGGGTGAGATCCGGGCAGACTACGTTTAAGGCTTTACCCGGGGCTTCAATTTTTTGCACATGATGCCATGGATGCATCTTTACCTGATGAGACTCGACTTCTTTCCTTACTGAATCAGAGAGTTTTTCTTCCATCCACGGCAAAAACACGGGCCCCGGTTTGACCATTTCGACGTCTATTGACCGGCTTCTAAGTGCTTCACACATTTCAAGGGCGATATATCCCATGCCGATAATAACAACTTTCCTGACATTGAGTGCGGTTATGTATGTCTTTATTTTTCGACCGTCATCTAAACTTTTTAAAGCCATAACCCCCGGAAGATCAAAACCTTCAAGATCGGGGACGATGGGAGATCCGCCGGTAGCGATGAGCAATTTATCATAGGAAAATTGAAACGCCTTTCCCTTTAAAGATATGCCGGTAACGGTCCGGCCGGCCGGATCGATGGATTCTACAAAATGACCGGTTAAAAGATTGATACCCTGTTTTTTTCTGAAAACATCTGCCTGCCTTACAACCAGGTCATCTATTTCCCGGTCCGGATCCGCAATGTTATACGGCATCCCGCAGGCACTGTAGGAAACATCCATTGTTTTTTCCAGAACGGTAATATCCAGATCAGGATTATTTCTCTTGGCCCTGCTGGCAGCGCTCATTCCGGCAGCATCGCCGCCGATAATCAGAACTTTCATAAACCCCCTTTTTATTACAACACATCTTGAAAATATCGATAATAATATCCACGTTAATCATCAAAACAAAAAATGTCCAACAAATTGCTCACCCTTCAACCACTGAAGCGGCAACCATGGACATTTTTCATGCTGAAGATATCTTTCCGTTAAAAAAATCGCAAACGCCGGATCAAAAACATCAGGGCAGTGTGGAGCAATGAATCCTTTTTTACCAACGGCCTTCGACATTTGCCTCGTCAGCCAGCTCAAATGCCCTAAGTTTTGTGTGATCGCGCATGATTTGTCCCTAAAAGCCTTCAACCTTCAGTCTATCCACCTGAGTAGTTACAAAAAATATACACCACAAATTTCATTAAAATTGACCTTTTTTAAAAAGAAACGTAGGAGAATCGGATGTATATATCAAGGAGAGAAGAATCCCTTCATGAAGAAGTATAATTATCTCAAAATATACAATATACTGACTTGACATCCGAAGTTTTTATTTCTATTCTTGGTGCGGAATTTTTTAAATTGATATTACCATCAGGGAGTCTTTAAGTGTATTCCTTAAACAGTGAAAAGAAGGATCCGTCTAAAAGTTTATTTGAAAAAGATACCACGGGCGAATGCAAGATGCTCTCCGATTGCGGGTACTCGGACACTGCCATTCAATATTACATGGAAAAACCCTATATGGGGAGTCTCCCCGATGCGGACCAGGTATCCGAGATGATCGGCTCGTGCGGAGACACCGCGAAAATATTCCTAAAAATCGACCAGGATAAAATTACCGATATCAGATATCAGATCCTTGGCTGTCCGGGCGCGATCTCCGCTGCCATGGCTACGGTCGATATCGTCAAAGGTAAAAGTATCGACCAAGCCAGAACTCTTAATGACGGCCATGTGTTCAATAAGCTTGTGGATCTTCCCGCCAAAAAACACCACTGCATACAGCTTGCGGTGAAAGCTCTGCACAAGGCCATCGATGAATACAAAAACGGCCACAGCGACCTCAAAGATGTGGGATGTCAGTCGGTCTGTTCAGCCCCGCTGGACTGCTGCAAGAACAATACAATCCAATCTTCCTGAATTCGTAAAAAATCGTTTTTGACCGTTTACGAAACAACCAAATTTGATGTCAGCAACAGGTTTGCTTCCAGCATAGTGTGTTTTCGCATGAGGAGACGCATCTTGCTGTCCATTCAAACAGTACTGCTACCTAAGACAGGAGGCGTCTCATGAAGCACATCACTATTAAATTTCTTTTTTATGCCGTGGTTTTCGGTGCTCTGATTATCGCCTGCGCGGGCACCAGGCTCACCCATACATGGGTGGATGAAGCCCGCCGGGGAAAGCCTGTATCTGACATTCTGGTAATTGGGGTAACGTATAAAGAGAAAGAGGCGGTTCGGCGATCTTTTGAAGACAGGTTTGTTGCGCAGCTTAGGGCAGTTGGGATTGAGGCCATATCCAGTGGGGATGCCATCTCTATTCCGACAGATCTGAAATTGGAAAAAGATGATATATTGAATGCCGTTAATAAATATAATAATGATGCCGTGATCATTACGCATGTGGTCGGAAAAGAAGACAAAGAGGCCTACACCCCTCCCGATCGAAGTTACGGAGGCTATTACGGCTACTATGGTCGGTCTTTTGGCTATACCCATAGTCCGGGCTATACCAGGACGCACACCTTTGTCCGTTTGGTCACAAATCTTTACGATGTTAAAACGGAAAAACTCATATGGTCCGGAAAATCAGAAACATCGGACCCCGACTCAACCCGGCAAGCGATCGACGATGTGATTAAAGTATTGATCAAAGATATGCAAAAAAACGGACTGCTTTCACCAAAATGAAAATGGATGGAAACCTTGTGTTGCCTCCAGACAAATCAAAATAAGTTTCGCTGTGGGAGTTAATAGCTTGATTTTACGGTAGTACGAAATAAAAATAGCGGCTGTTAAGCCGTTTTTTTATTGAGAAAACTTTGGTCGGGGCGAGAAGACTCGTTAGCCTTTGGCTGATTTATCCGCCGGAGGATTTGAATGCACTGAAATTCGGCCATCGTCATCCAGGGAAAACTATAGTCCCAGGATAATGTCGTACTGCTTCAATTCCCTGTCCAGGGATTTTCGGTCACCGACAATTCGCTCCAGCGCTGCATAATATTTCTTGCCGTGATTTTTGACCCGTGTATGGACCAATTCATGCAGTATGATATAATCCATCAACTTTTCGGGTAAACGGACCAGTTTAACATTGAGGCTGATATTGTTTTTCGACGAACAACTCCCCCAGCGTGTTTTTTGGTTTCTGATAAATACCCGATTATACTTAAAGCCGTGTTTTCGGGCCAGTTCTTCCAGCCTTTGAACAAGGATTTTTCGGGCTTCACGCCGGTCTATGTTGTTGAAGTTGCGGGAAAGGTCCCTGTGATCCCTTTCCGCCTTTCGCATCTTTTCAAGATGTTTTTGTATCCAGTGCTTTTTGGACACGGCAAACATCCTGGCTTTGGCATATGACACCCCATACGGCACGGCAACCCGAATACCTTTGAAGGGCCTCACCGAAATATTGACCCGCTTTGCCTTCCGGCTGCGTTCAAAGAGAACCTCTCCCACACCCTCGATACGAAAAAGATGACCGCCCATACAATCCCTGCTTATACCTCCTCTTTTCGGTTTTGCGTGGTTGGGATCAGTTTCAATGAAGCTACTTTGAGATATTGAAAGACATCGGGCCCCTCTGCAGATGCTTTCTGCATTCCGGCAGCAACCTTCTGAAAAAATTCTATTTTATCCTTGTCAAGACCGCCAATCCGTTCATCGATCAATTTGATGGTGTTGTGAATCATGCTGTAAATAACCATAGGGCCGAACAGATCCTCTCTGTTCTCTTTTTGGGTTAAAGCACCTACAATTTTGTTGTGACGGATTCTGAAGGCTTTCGGCGCAATGCTGTAATTTAAAATTTCTGCAAAAAGACCGAGAGATTCAATGACTCCATCCGTGTATTCTTTTCCCAAAGAAGCCAAACCATCCTCGGCAATTTCATCGATATCGGAGGCATCGAAGAAAAGATTCAGTTTGGCGATGCATTCTTTTTGAATGGTGCTGACAGACGCCGCCTTTTTGCTCATAACCACATCCGTGTCTTTTAATATTTTTATAATATTATACGGATTCATCATTTCCTTAACCGTGGGGGTTTTTCGCATGGCCACGTCATAGATGGACGTATGGTAAATGGCCAGATCATTGTCGAGAACCAGAATTCTGGTTTTTTCAGAATCAACATCCTCGATATAAAGATCGAGATCGCGCTTTCTTTTATAGGTATAATCGGTCATTTCAAGGAGACTACGCATGATTGTCTTGTCGATCTTTCTACCGCTGTCGAGCGGTCCCATGGAAGCGATCACCTGTTGGGCCATTTTGTCAATCTCTATCTTCTTCAAAAGGTTTTCCTTGAAAGCCATGATGCCTCCTTATGTTTAGGAAAGAAATGTTATCCTGCACTCTTTCGATATCTACCACAACCCAAGTTCTAAGTAAACGAAACCCCAACTATTCAGAGCCGCCGGCTTGACCCTAAGATAATATTCAGGTATATAACTTTTCTTATTGACCATTTGGATTCTCCAAAAAAAAATTGCACTTCTTATTTGAAAGAGGCGAACCATGAGTGAGAATGTTAAGATTGTATTTGAAGGAAAAACATATGAGTTCCCAGTTATTGTCGGTACCGAAGGGGAAACGGCCATTGACATTTCGAATCTTCGCCAGATGACGGGGTTAATTACACTCGATCCGGGATATGCCAACACCGGCAGTTGCAGCAGCAGTATCACGTTTATGGACGGTGAAAAAGGAATTCTACGATATCGGGGCATTCCGGTTGAACAGCTGGCCGAACATTCGAGTTTTATCGAAACGGCCTATCTTTTAATCAACGACCGGCTTCCCGCCAAAGAAGAGCTTAATCAAGTATCGGTTCTTTTTAATGACCAGTCCCTTGTGCATGAAGACATGCAGAATTTTTATAATAACTTTCCCAGGGCCTCTCATCCCATGGGTATCCTATCGAGCATGGTAAACGCACTAAGAAGCTTTTATCCCGAACTGCAGATCATTGAAGAAGAGATCAACATCACCGTAACCCGGCTTCTCTCCAAGGTGCGTACCATGGCGGCCATGTCACACAAGATATCCAGAGGCCACAAAGTCGTTTATCCCCGTCCCGATTATAAGTACTGTGCCAATTTTCTGCACATGATGTTCGACACTCCGGTAAGGCCGTATCAAATCAATGAAACCCTGGTAAAAGCATTAGAGGTTTTCTGGATTCTGCATGCGGACCATGAGCAGAACTGTTCGACATCCACCGTGAGGCTGGTCGGCAGCGGAAGGGTCAATCTCTACGCGGCCATTTCAGCAGGCATTGCCGCCCTATGGGGCCCTTTGCATGGCGGTGCCAACCAGGCCGTTATCGAAATGCTCACCGACATTCAAAACGACGGCGGCAATTATCAGCGGGCCATTGATAGAGCCAAAGATAAAAAAGACTCGTTCCGCCTTATGGGTTTCGGCCACAGAGTATACAAGGCCTATGACCCTCGGGCCAAAATTTTAAAAAAGATGTGCGACAACGTTTTAGATGAACTCTACATCACCGATCCCTTGCTCGATTTGGCCAAAAAGCTGGAAGAGGCGGCGCTAACGGATGATTATTTTATCGAACACAATCTTTATCCCAACGTCGACTTTTACAGCGGCATTATTCTTCGCGCCATGGGCATCCCCACCAACATGTTTACCGTGATGTTTGCAATCGGCAGACTGCCTGGCTGGATAGCGCAATGGAAAGAAAGTGTTGACGATCCCAAATGGAAACTGGGAAGACCCCGCCAGATTTATACTGGACCCAAGGAAACCCGATATATCCCCATTGACGAACGCTAACCTTGCGGGCGCATCGATTTACAATATCGAGATAATCGTCGGATCGACGCATTAACCTTAACTGAGCGAGAATCGAAGCGAAACTGCTGTCTGCATAGTTGTCGGGAGTAATTTATGAATGCCATAGATACGAAGCTCAGAAGCTTGCTGGAACATCTCGCCCTGGGGCCGGTCATGAAGCCGGCAAATTTGTTTGAAGAGAGAAAAGCCTTTCTGCATCCTCGTTGTCATCGCAGGGAAAAATCTCCTGTGTTCAAGTATCAAAACTCCCCGGCACAATGGAACAACTTCGAGCCGGTTTTATCTCTTGAATCCATGGATGCTCCGGATGAAATAATTGAAATCTATCAGGAAAAGCAGCACGAACTGGGTTTGATGAGGAATATGTTTGCTGCGGTCGGAAAGGACAGTTTTACAGGTTTTGCCATTGAAATCTTTGGTGCGCCAACAGCTGAAGACGCCCGGCAGTCTCGCGATGTTCTCAAGGAACTGTCGGATGTTACCCCCCCTGAAAGAAACTGTTCAGCAAAGGAATTTGCAGGGTTGCTAGATGCGCGCCTAAAAAAAATCGGTATTTCCATGAATATAAAGCTGGTCTCTTCCATGGCGACCAAAGTTTCGGTAGACAGCGTTTCTTGTACCATCCATCTTAACCGGAACGCTCTTTTTGCGCCCCAGGAAGTAAAGCGCCTTCTGGTACATGAGATCGATGTTCACGCCGTACGCATTCACAATGGTTCTCAATTGCCCTGGGGCATTTTTTCCATGGGCACGGCAGGATACAGAGAAGCCGAAGAAGGACTTGCGGTTTACTTTGAACGCCAATCCGGACGCCTCTATCCCTTTCAGGAGAAAATTTACGCAGGGCGCTGTCTTGCCGTATACCTATCGCTCTCAGCCGGTTTTGCAGAAGTTTTCGAGGAACTACGGGTCTATTTCGATGAAGAAACAGCCTATACCATTGTGGAGCGGGTAAAGCGAGGACTGACCGATACTTCCCGTTCAGGCGCACTCACAAAGGAATTTCATTACTTCACCGGACCCGCAAAAGTTCATTCTTACTGTCACGAAAGAAGCAATCTTAAAATTCTTATGGGCGGAAAAATAGCTTTCAGGCACGCAAAAGTAATCGATCGTCTGGTGCAAAACGGCCTTGCGGATACCTCAAAATGGGTTTTCCCAGTGGAAATGAACGATGATAAAGAATCTGTTCCAACTTAAAAATGTTTTGAGTAAGTGCCGGGGATCCTGGGCTTGGGTGGGGCAAAGGGGAATCGATGCGTTTTCAGTGCTCGACTTTATTCCTATTGATGCTGGATTCTGTTGTGACTTTGGTGAGGAGTATTTCAAACTATGGGCACGGGAGTCCCTGTTTTCTGTTGAAAGAGACCGAGGAAGGCGGGAAAACTGGGGAAATCAGGATCTTGAAAAATTGTGGGAAGCACCCACCCGGAAACGGATTGAAACGTACATTGGCGGTGTGAATACCCCCATAAACACGGTCTGCTATCGTTCCCTTGAAGTTCTGGAAAAAGACAGCCGTTTTCGCGTGTTGGCACCCCCCTTGAGGCTTAAGGACCTGTTCGATGACAAATTGCGGCAAGTGGAACTGTTTTCCAGGTTGGGTGTAAAAACCCCAACCACGTTTGTATGCCGGCTGGATGAAACTTCGTTTGTCAAGGCCGGCGACATCTTAGACGGCCCGTTCGTCGTGCAGCCCCCGGTGGGATCTTCCGGTGAAAACACCTACTTTGTAAATGACGAAGTCGACTTCGACAGGGTCAGGGATTTATTTGAATCCCACCAACGCGTAAAACTATCCAAGTACTTGCCGGTGCCCTCTTTAAACGGACATTGCATTGTTTTAAAAACCCGCAAAGGATTGCGTTCAATCGCTGTGTGCCCGTCGGTTCAGGTTGTAGGCATCCCCGGTTGCACAAGTCGAGCTGAAACATACTGTGGAAATGATTTTTCAGCGGCCGGTATGGTATCGAAATCCATCAGAGAAGAGATCTGCACCATCATGGAGAAGATAGGACTTTTCATGGGCAGCAAAGGCTTTCTTGGACTTTTCGGCATGGATTTTCTCCTATACGGTGACCAGGTGCTGGCCCTGGAGATAAATCCGAGGTTTCAAGGATCCACCATGCTTCTTTCATTGCTGCAAGTGGACAGGGGAGAAGTGCCGCTGGCAGCGCTGCACGTGATACAGTTCATGGGCCTCATGGAAGAGTTTTCCCAAGGGTTCTTAGAAAACTTAAAAGCTGCGTACCGGACCCCTTATACCGGTGCACACTTGATTGTTCACACCTTGGAAGAAAAACCCTGCCGTATCGAACACGATCTAAACGCGGGGGTTCACATCCTCGTAGACGACACCATCCAACGGGTTCGCAGTGGAACCACCTACCGTAACCTCAAAAGCCCCAATGAATGGTGTATCCTGGGGAATCTTCCTCAAAAGGAAACGGAAATTTGCCAGGAAGCCCGCTTTGCCATGATACAAACAAGCGAAAATGTTCTTGACGGCAACTTACAACAACTCGAGTCCTATGCCGCGGCTTTTGTAGAGGCTCTTCAGCGTCGCTGCAGAACGATTCCTTTTAATGGAGGTAGTTAATGAAACAATTTTCCAGAAAAACCTACGATATTGAACAACGTTTTATCGATTTGTATACGCTGGGCCATGAGGGGCCTGTAAATGAGGCACCCTTTTATCTTCACGCGCTTGGGTTTGATAGCGAACCGGGAAAACTTGGCACAGAACTTATCGCTTTGTTCAACAAGCAATCACAATCAGACGAAGAACTTTCAAAATATGCCTTGGATCTCCCAAAAGCCGCCCCTTTTCCCGACACCATCGTCCTGATTGATGCCTCCAACGACCGGCTGCCCACCGGCCCTGAATCCTTTCGGATACTGGAGGATGAAGTCAAACGTTTGGGCATTAAGGCCCGATGCCGCCTGGTGAATACCCAAGAAGAGTTGTTGGCGGCCGTCGACAACAACCCGAAGTCCACCCTAGTTATCAGTGAGTGTGTCGATGCCGGCGCATACAACATTGAAGTTCTGGACATTCTTGAGAGTATGGGGGTTATTGTACTGCCCGGTCGGGTTACGGCACCGGGGTCCGTATTCTCCAACAAGGGAAAGACCTACCAAATGCTTCAGGATGCAGGTCAGGAAGACCTCCTGGCGCGGTATGTAACGGTTCCTGCATCACAAATGAACACTTCTCAAGTGGTTTCGACCATTTTGGACAATGTGGACAAACTTTCCCAAGATTGGAATACGCACCGCTTCTTTGTGAAACCGGTCACAGGAGGAAGCGGCGTCGGCGGGTTCCGGATTTCCCGGACAGACAGAGGATATTTCGTTCCCGACCTTTCCAAGGTCACCGGCGACGCTTTAGAAGTTCATCCCATTCACATG
The DNA here is from genome assembly GCA_019314155.1 of Deltaproteobacteria bacterium. GTDB lineage: Bacteria > Desulfobacterota > Desulfobacteria > Desulfobacterales > UBA11574 > JAAXQD01. Next base: position 8,202 of record JAFCZV010000005.1, on the reverse strand, counting down.
GATGTCGACCCCGGGGATGACCACCGGCTCGACGAGCTTTTGTGGATCTTCTCCTTGTTCTCATCCGATCCATACTATAGCAAGCAGTACTTGTGGGTGGATTTGGAAACGCTCAGGAATCGGTATGGCACCGGCGACGACCGTGAAGCACTCAGACAGCATCTTTTAAAGACTGCATCCCTCCAAACAGCCGGGGCTGAAGAGAAAAGCCTTGACCGTGACAGCATGCATGCAAAACTTGAAGCGGCGGTCAGGCGCTACGAAGCACACTTTTCCAAGCGGTACGATCCTGTCTTCTGCGAGCATATCGACTTCGGAGCGTGGGGGCTCAGGGCTCACTACCGCCTCACTCGCCGGAGCATCGAGTTAGAGTCCATATACGCCAGAATTTTTCAGTTGGCGCTGACCGAAGAAGGGGTCAGTTATGTCGGTTCCGACAACATTTCCAACAAGCATACCGGAGTCCTCGAGTCCGTTCGGCTAACTCCTATTAAAGAAGCCATGGTCAATACGGTCGGGGGGCGCACCGCTTTTGTTGACCTTCTCAAAAAAGGCGGCCTTGCCGCTTCAGCCCTGGTAGCGACCCAGAAACCGGAATTGCGCCGCCGAATTCCGGTGCGATGTCAGTTGGACATCGCACCTATTGACGGAAAAATAGGAGAAGGGAACGCTGACACAGCCAGAGGACAGGCCCTGGGCACGCGATGGTCCGACTTCGTGGAAAACATGCGGGAGTGGTTCCGGGACTGCTTAAATTACTACGCCGACCAAAAGTCTGAAAACGAGGAAAGCGTATAGCTTGGGAACCCCGGTTTCATAAATCATCCCATGCTAGTTGCCGGCTGTTTCTAAAGAGCACATTAATCATTCGACATTGAGCAAACGCCCTTCATTGGCGCACACCCCATTCGGACACTTCTAAAGCTCGTTCCGGATCAGGGTTGCCTTTAAATTTTACACAACCGCTCCGCAGCTTTCTCAAGGGTTTCATCTTTTTTTGCAAAACAGAATCGCAATACTTTATGATCAACTTGATGGTGATAAAACACCGAAGGTGGAATGGACGCCACACCATGCTCTGTGGTCAGCCGTTTAGAGAATTCGACATCAGACTCATCGGAAATTGACGAATAATCTACCATCTGAAAATAAGTGCCGTAACAGGGCATTGCTTTAAATCGTGATTTTTCGATGAGGGATAGAAATTTATCTCTCTTTTGCTGATAAAATGCCGAAAGATTCAGATAAATATCTTTGTTCTTCATGAATTCCGCATAAGCGTACTGTATGGGCGTATTCGACGCAAATGTCAAAAACTGGTGCACCCTTTGAAATTCTTTAGACAGCGGAGCCGGTGCCAGACAATAGCCGATCTTCCATCCGGTGGTGTGGTAAGTTTTCCCGAAAGAGCTGACAACAAAGCTTCTTTCCACAAGCTCCGGATAGCGGGAAATGCTTTCATGTCTTAGGCCATCAAAAATAATATGTTCATAAACTTCATCACTTAAAAGCAACACATCCGTATCCAGCAAAATATCTTTAAGTGCTGATATGTCTGTTTCCGTAAATACAGCGCCTGTGGGATTATGGGGTGAGTTCAGAATAATGAGCCTTGTTTTGGAAGACAGGGCGTTCCTGACATCATCCCAGTCAATCCGGTAATCCGGAAACTTGTACTCTACATATACGGGAATGCCTCCGTTCAATTTGATGACCGGAACATACGAGTCGAACGCAGGTTCAAGAACGATAACTTCATCACCTTGTCGGACAACAGCGCTTATGGCTGCAAATAATGCCTCTGTCCCGCCGGATGTCACGGTAATCTCCAATTCAGGATCGTAACTGGCGTTATACAGCGCCAGTACTTTTTCCGCAATCCGCTCTCGCAGGGCCGCCACACCTTGCATTGGCGCATATTGATTGTGTCCGGAGCGCATATAATTGTCTACCAGTGCCAAAAGATCAGGATGAACATCAAAATCGGGAAAGCCCTGGGAAAGATTTATGGCGCGATGATCGTTGGCCAGCTTTGACATAATTGTGAAAATGGTAACGCCGACATCCGGAAGCTTTGATTCTATTTTCATGGTTTATTTTACTCACTTTCGCTTTATACGAAACCGTTTTTTTGTTTCTATAAACCGTTTTCGGCAAGACATCAAGGCGTAACATCGCGGATTATTGAAAAATCAGATAGATAGAAAAATGGTTTCTGTTTTGCAAAATGGGAAAATCCCGGCCCTGATATGGTCAGATTGCTCTGGATCAAGATCAAGTAATACAGCAATTTCGACAATATTTCCGGTTGTAATTTTTCTGCCCGTTTTACGAAAAGAATGCAATTCCTCCTTCTATATCCTGATCTGCCTTGGTTTTTCTCGATGTTTAGGCCGGAGTTCGTCATCTCATCAAAATTCACATTTATACGCCTCTGAAGACCAACATCGTTTTTTCCACTATATATTGTAACATTTTTTAATTGACATACAATATACATAATTCTATAGAGTTATAAAATATGGGTTATTTTCCGATTTGTTGTGACACGATCATTTCACAAAAAAATGGAACTGTTGTCATGAATACGTTTACAGAGTTAATTGACAAAATGTTTACGTTAAAGCAGAGGAAAGATCGGCGATTCAAAGTACAGGACCGCGTATTTGTTGTGTTCGGACCGCTTCTCCACAAAGCAAAGCCAATTATCGATATAAGCATGAGCGGGCTTAGTTATCTTGATGGAGAAAATCAGCCAACAAGATCGAACGGATTAAACATTTTGGCGAATGATTTTTTGTATTTTGATAATAAGATTTCCTTTATACCCGTTTGGGGATCTGAAACGGTGGATCTTCCTGACAATTCTGATAGAAAAAATCGATGTGCTGTGAAATTCAAGAGGCTTTCCCTCGGGCAAAAATCTAAATTGAAAAATTTCATCCGGGCCCACACCATGGCCTGAATCCAAGTCTAACGAACAAAATCATAACTCCATTTTCGCATTTTACTTTTACGAAACCACATCATAGATTGATGTTTTTATTCAATTCAAGAAATCCCATATCCGGGGTTTCTCAACCCTTAATCTGCCTTGTAACCCACATTTTTTTAACGTATAGATGAGTCTGTTGGTTAATTAGGCTCTAAGCCTTATACAAAACATCCTCATAAAACTAAGATCAGGGGACCATGGAAAACCATATATTCACATCGAAGATTGCCCAGGAACAGAACTTAAACGACAATCAGGTACAGGCGGTGGCGTCCCTTCTTGGAGAAGGTGCGACCATCCCGTTTATTGCACGATATAGAAAAGAAGCCACCCAGAGCCTTGATGAAGTCGCTGTCACGACTATCCGGGACCGGTTGAATCAGCTTCAAGAGATTAGAAATCGGCAGAAAGCCATCCTTAAGTCTCTTGAAAAACAAGGTCACCTGACCGATGAGCTTCAGGAACGGGTTCTCGCCGCCGAAACCATGGCGGTGCTCGAAGACGTATATCTTCCCTATAAACCAAAACGGCGTACAAAAGCCGTCATGGCCAGGGAAAAGGGGCTTGAACCCCTGGCGATGGAAATCGTTGAGCAAAAAGGCACGGATCCGGTCAAAGCGGCAGAACCTTTCATCGATCCTGAAAAGGGGGTTGAGTCCGTGGAAGATGCGCTGGCCGGGGCCAGAGATATTATTGCGGAAATCATCAATGAGAGTGATGCGGCAAGGGGCAGGCTGAGGAACCTCTTTTTTACCAAAGCTACGGTTAAAAGCCAGGTGGCTAGCGGCATGGCGGAAAAAGGAGCGAAGTTCAGAGACTATTTTGAATGGGACGAGCCGGTTGCCGGCATCCCTTCTCACAGGATGCTGGCCATCAGACGGGGCGAAAAAGAAGACGTCTTGAACCTTGACATATTGCCGGATGAAGCGACAGCAATAACCATACTCGAAGACCTGTTCATTAAAGGGGACGGAGATGATTCCGCCCAGGTAAAGCTGGCCGTAAAGGACTGCTACAAGCGCCTTCTTTCCGGTTCTATGGAAACTGAGACCCGGCTTCATGCAAAAGAAAGGGCCGAAACTGAAGCCATCAGGGTGTTCGCGGAAAATTTTCGCCAACTTTTGCTCTCCCCGCCATTGGGCGCAAAACGTGTGATGGGAATAGACCCTGGATTCAGAACAGGATGCAAGATCGTCTGTCTGGACCGACAGGGCAAGCTGCTTCATCATGATACGGTTTTCCCCCATATGTCTGAAAAAAAGGCCATTAAAGAAACCGAGAAGATAAAATCCCTGTGTGAACAGTTTAAGATGGAAGCCATCGCTGTGGGAAACGGTACGGCCGGCAGAGAAACGGAAGCTTTTGTCAAAGCCGTCCCTTTCTCTGAACCTGTGCAGGTGATCATGGTCAATGAAAGCGGTGCGTCAATCTATTCCGCCTCTAAAGCGGCAAGAAGAGAGTTTCCCGATTATGATCTGACGGTTCGGGGGTCGGTATCCATCGGAAGGCGGCTGATGGATCCGCTTGCGGAACTCGTGAAAATCGATCCAAAATCAATCGGCGTCGGTCAGTATCAGCATGATGTTGATCAGACAGCCTTGAAACAGACCCTTGATGATGTTGTGATGAGCTGCGTTAATGCTGTGGGTGTCGATCTAAACAGGGCCAGCGTCCAACTTCTAACCTATGTTTCCGGGCTCAACGCCGGTACAGCAAAGAACATAGTCGATTATCGTGAGGCAAACGGGGCGTTTAAATTTAGAAAGCTGCTGCTGAAAGTGCCGCGCCTCGGACCCAAGGCGTTTGAACAATCTGCGGGGTTTTTGAGGATCCCTGACGCCGAAAACCCGCTGGATGCCAGCGCAGTGCACCCAGAAAGTTATCATATTGTCGACGCCATGGCAAAAGACCTTGGGGCCACGGTGGCTGATATCATGAAACATCCTGATATCCGGGGGAAAATAGATATTTCACAATATGTAACGGAATCCGTCGGAATACCCACATTAAATGACATCCTTGATGAACTGGCAAAACCGGGGCGTGATCCAAGGAAAAAATTTGAGAAATTTTCATTTGCTGACGGCATCGAAAAAATAGAAGACCTAAGATCGGGAATGAAACTCCCCGGGATCGTGACAAATATCACCGGATTCGGCGCGTTTGTGGATATCGGCGTGCATCAGGACGGCCTCGTTCATATCAGCCAGATGTCCGATCGGTTTGTGAAAAATCCCGCAGAAATCGTGAAGGTTCAACAGAAGGTATCTGTAACCGTACTTGACGTTGACCTTGCCCGAAATCGAGTCTCCCTTTCGATGAAATTGCAGGCGGGCCGTTCAAAATCTGATGTGAAAAAACCGGCCTTGAAAAAAAATCACCGTCATAGACCGAAACCCAAAAAGAAAAAAGGGAACAACACGAAACCGTCGTTTGACAGTCCTTTGGCAGAGGCTTTAAAAAAGAGCGGGCTGAAGTAGATCTGGGAAAGATGCCCGGCATTTTCTAAAACCGTTCTGAAACCAGCTAATTCTGAAGTCTGATAACCGACCATAGATATTACCGCTTTTCTTGACGTCTATTACCTGCTGCTTTATGGTAAAATAAACGTGTCATCAACAATATTTAAAAGGAGGAATTCTGTGATGAATAAGATAATCAGACGTCTTTTGGTTCTGTTTTTGTTCGTTATGTTCACAGGTACGGCTTCTGCTGTAACAAAACCACCTTCTGAAGGGGATCTTCTTCCGGAAATTGTGCTGGCCGTTCCCAAAATTTTGGATCAGGAAAAATATCTCGGCCTATCCAGTGAAACCACATTTACCATCCCCCAGATAAAGACCCGCGTTGTCATCATTGAAATTTTCAGCATGTACTGTCCTTTTTGTCAGGCCGAAGCGCCGGCTTTAAACAAATTATACTACAAAATCCAAAATAATAGCAGCCTTAAGGACCGCTTCAAACTGATAGGGATCGGTGCCGGCAATACCACGTTTGAAGTCGAGCATTTCAGAAATACCTACAAAATCCCTTTCCCCCTTTTTCCCGATGATGATTTTTCCATTCATAAGAAAATCGGAGATGTCAGGACACCTTATTTTTTCGCCGTAGGAATTAATAAAGACGGAACACACCGGATACTGTATTCCCACCAAGGCCGCCTTAAAAACCATGATCAATTTATAAATATGCTGCTCCAGCGTGCCGGATTAAAATGAGGAGGTAACGGCAATGAAAAGATTTTTCAATATAAATATACTGTTAACGGTTTTTCTGTTGATTTTCTACGGCGCCGCATTCGGATTGTCTGAAGCGTATAAAGGCAATATTTACAACCCGGGAATTCTAAAGCCCATCGACAGCATTCTAAAGGTCAAGGTCGGAGACCCGGCCCCGGACTTTATCCTGCCGTCCATATCCGGTGAAAAAATTTCTCTGGGCCAGTTTGCCGGGAAAAAGAATGTGGTGATATCATTCGTTCCGGCAGCATGGACGCCGGTGTGCTCGGACCAGTGGCCGGGGTACAATATTGCGAAAGGTTTTTTTGACAAAAACGATGCCGTCTTGCTGGGCATTACGGTGGACAATATTCCAACACTTCATGCCTGGACCCAGCAGATGGGAAAACTATGGTTTTCAGTACTTTCCGATTTCTGGCCCCATGGTGCCGTGGCAGCCCGTTACGGTGTTCTCCGTTCCGACGGTGTCTCAGAAAGAGCTCTGTTTGTTATTGATAAAGCGGGCATCATACAGTTCATCCATATAGAAGATATTAATGTTCGCCCCAAATTGGAAGAGCTGGTTATGGAGCTGGAAAAGGTAAACAAGAAATGATCGAAGTGGTTCTCAAGTTAAATAGGACGCAGATTTTCGCAGACCCGCCTGCCATGCGAGGCACGAGCGGGCAGGTATACACAGATAATATTGTTATTTTACAATTTAAGAATCTTGATAATCTGTGTTCATCTGTATCCCAAAAAAGGAAATTCCTATACTATCCAGTATAAAAACAATTTTTGAACTGACCTTATTGCCTGAACGGACCTTATTATCTGAATCTTCATAAAAATCCTTGATTTTTTCAATCCTGCCTAATATACTGATTTTGTTGTAAAAATATATCACATTGTGGCATAATACATTGTGGCATAGCAACAGTGCTTAAAATCGGCATTCAATCTATTGAGCGTCACAATTTAACAGGTTAAAGAAACTACGAATCCAGGCAAGACACTCAATGTCGGTTCCATTTTCTTTGACGAAAAACAACTTATCATTAATGGCAATAAATCTCTTTTCGCAATTCTAACAAGGTGTACATAAGTTCACCGGAGGATAGGCTTATGAAGCATCGGTATCTTGTTTTCAGTCTGGTTCTCGCAGCCGTTCTGGCAACATCCCTTGCATGGTCTCAGGACCAGGAAGGCATCATGGACTTAAAAAGCCGGGAATTCGGCAAACACCATGAGCATTCTGTAAGGTTTGACCACTATCTGCACGAAACCGTTATTCGCTGCAGGGTTTGCCACCACGATTTCAATGTATTCTCCGACAGGAATCAGGGTAAAGGGAGCAAATGTTCCAGCTGCCATAAAAAACGGTTAACGAAAGAAATCCCGATACCTCTGTTAATGGCCTTTCATAAAAAGTGTATCGGCTGCCATGAAAATTATATTGTTTGGCAGCGTAAAAGCGGTCCCGTAATGTGCGGTTTTTGTCATAAGTAACCAAAAATATATTTTATTAAAACGTAAACTTCCCATGTAATGTAAACATTTGCAGTTAGAAAATATGAGATCACCTTTTTAGGTAAAAAGCGATGCTTTTTCGACAAACCCGAATTTTCGGACAGCACAAGGTCAAATTGCTTGTGCAATTAATCTACTGTCCTCCTGGAGTGGAGGATTTAAAGATGCTGTCCGACTTCCGGGTAAACGTTCATCAGATTTGCTAAGAAAGGAGGTAATATGGCACTAACACGACGGGAGTTTCTCAAGTGGTCAGGCACCGCAGGTGCCGCCACAGCCGCCATGTGTCTGGGCTTCGATCTGAAGCCTGTACAATCGTACGCCGCCGGCTTGAAGATCCTCAAAGCCAAGGAGACCACCACCATTTGTCCTTACTGTGCGGTGGGATGTGGTCTCATTGTCCACACCAAGAAGAGCGGCAAGCTTCTCAACACTGAAGGAGACCCTGATCATCCCATC
>JAFCZV010000141.1 GCA_019314155.1 Deltaproteobacteria bacterium | reverse complement strand
AGGCGCCCGCATCTATGCTGAAATATGTGGATATGGGATGAGCGGAGACGGGTTTCATATGGCCGCACCGGCTCCGGATGGTGAAGGTGCCGCCCGATGTATGGCCGCTGCGCTTGATGATGCGGAGATTCCCTATGACAGGATCGATTACATCAATGCCCATGGCACTTCAACCCAGCTTAACGATGTTTACGAGACAAAAGCAATCAAGTCCGTATTCAAAGAAAAAGCACCGTTCATCCCCGTAAGTTCGACCAAATCCATGACAGGCCATCTGCTGGGCGGTGCCGGGGGAATCGAAACAGTTTTTACAACGCTGACAATCTCTGAAGGAATCATTCCACCGACAATCAATCTTGATCATCCTGATGAAGCATGTGATCTTGACTATGTTCCGAACATAGCAAGAAAGACGGATGTCAATACGGCCATGACAAACTCCTTTGGTTTCGGAGGAACAAACGCAACTCTGATCCTCAAAAAATATATGAACTAATAATCATCGGGTTCTGGGGACTCTATGTCTCCCGCAAAAGACTTTGCGCATTTTTCTGACTTGATAGACCTGTAAAAGTATTGTATATAGCCACTGTATTTAGCATGAAAAGAACAATTAAAGGGCTTGGAATGGCAGCTAACCTGCACTTTCGGAAATGAGTTATGAAGTTACTATAAAAAGAGTTTACATTCATGAATTTTGCAGCAAAGATTACGGGGACCGGATCAGCTTTCCCAAAAAATCGTGTCAGTAACAGCGATATCGTAAAAAAACTTGCAAAATCAGGAATTGAAACCAGCGAAGAATGGATCCTTGAGAGAACCGGGATTTATGAGCGGCGGATTTCAGATGTTGAAAATCCAAAGGAACAGAATTCTTCCCTCGCTTTTTCAGCAGCTCAAAAAGCCCTGGAAATGGCGGGAAAGTCACCGGAAGATATCGATCAGATTCTTTATGCCACCTGCTCACCGGACACACCACTTCCATCCTCCGGTTGCTGGCTTCAGCATAAGTTGGGCGCCCATCGGGCCTGGGCCATGGATATTAATGCAGCCTGTTCGGGATTTATTTATGGACTGGTGACGGCCGAAAAATTCATTCAAGCCGGACAGGTAAAAACAGCATTGGTTGTGGGCGGCGAAGTTCTTAGCCCCATTCTCAACTGGGAAGACCGTAATTCCTGTATTTTATTTGGAGATGGTGCTGGAGCGGCGATTATTGAACAGATCCCTTCTGATTCCAGCCGTCGAATTCTGTATAGCCATCTACTTTCTGACGGGAACCTATGGGAACTTCTTTATGTCCCTGCCGGCGGATCAAATATGGAGGTAACGCCTGAGAGATACGCAAAAAAACTTCATAAACTAAGGATGAAAGGCAAGGAAATTTTCAAGGTTGCTGTAAAAACACTGGCCGATTTCGCCCTTCAAGCTTTGAAGAAAAATCAGATGACGACCGATGACCTCGATTGGTTTGTTCCGCATCAAGCCAACCGTCGAATTATAGAAGCGGTGGCCGATCGTCTCGAGTTACCAATGGAAAAAATTCTCGTTAATGTGGATCGCTTTGGCAATACTTCAGCTGCAACGATTCCTACCGTTCTAGACGAAGCCAATAGAGACGGACGAATAAAAGAGGGACAGATGGTTTTGCTGGACGCCTTTGGAGCAGGATTGACTTACGGGTCTATCCTGATGCGCTGGTAACTTACCGATAAATTTATGGAAATAATGTTATCTACATGATCAATTCTGTACACACGTTTCACATTCCTGTTATGGGTATTGGATTTTCCGCCGACACCCCTATACGAGTTGCGCCCTTAGGTATTTCATCCGTTATTTCACTCGTCGATGACCTTCTTCTCGAAAAAATCCGCAAATATTACACTGAAAAATACGGTCTTCCTTACATCAAGATATCAAAAGATGAAACGGACGGCCGAGCAAAAAGAATTTCAGCCTACCTTGATATTGTCCATGAGATTGTCCAAAATAAAATGGAAGAAATAAAAAAGCAGCCTTTTTTCGAAAACAACAAGAAGCATAAATATTTTGAGTTTTTACCTGAAGACTCTATTCTGAAGAAAAAATACAACCAATTGCTCAAAATGGAGCACAGTAAGGAAAGAGATGCCCTGGAGAAAGATCTGACACGGAGTATGAGATCCGGCTCAATTGATGTTAACATTATGGCCACCGTAGATCGGACCCTCTTGGATAAAAACGGCAATCCCCTCGGCCAAGAATTCACCGATGCCAAAGCAGGCCTTAGAGGCTTTGCCAACAGCTGCGTGGAGTCTTCAATTGTATTTTCAGCAGGTATTAATCAGCAGTTGTATAGTTATATGAGCAAATTCCGTGACTTTTACAGGGATAAGATGGGCCGGATAAAAAAACGAATTATTCTAAAGGTGAGTGATTTCCGATCTGCTTTTGTTCAGGGTAAATTTTTAGCAAAAAAAGGACTCGAGATTTACGAGTTTCGCATCGAATCCGGACTAAACTGTGGTGGTCATGCTTTTGCTTCCAATGGAATTCTACTGCCGAAGCTTCTTAAAGAATTTAAGGAAAAACGTAATAGTCTGGCGGTGGAATTTAAACCGCTCATAAAAAAGTACTATAAAAAAATGGGGTGGCAATATCCCGAATCGGCCATGAAAAACCATCCCTTCATCACCGTACAGGGAGGAATCGGCAACCACGGTGAAGTGCGCAGACTTATGGAAGATTTCGAGATGGATTCAACGGGATGGGCCAGTCCTTTTCTGCTGGTTCCTGAAGTAACCTGTGTGGATGATTCCACACGTGAACTATTACGGCAGGCTCAGGAGAAGGACCTTTATTTAAGTGACGTTTCGCCTTTAAACATCCCTTTCAACAATGTACACGGAACAGGATCAGAATTATGGACCCAAAAAAAGGCGATGGAAGGCCGACCCGGTTCTCCATGCCGAAAAAAATTTTTGGTATCCAATACTGAATTTACTGAAAACCCGATCTGTTTGGCATCACGACAATATCAAAAAACAAAACTAATAGAATTTGAGAATATGGAAATTTCAGCAGATAAAAAGGCAAAACTTATTAGGAAAGGCATGGAAAAAGCCTGTCTCTGCGATCATTTAGGAAATGGAGCGCTTATTGCACTGGGGATAGCCGAAGAGCGAAAAGCTCCCCAGGCCGTATGCCCCGGACCGAATATTGAATGGTTTAACAAATTTTACACGCTAAAGGAAATGATAGGCCATATTTATGGAAGAGGCCCATCTTTAGTTTCATCAAAACGCCCCCATATGTTTGCCAAAGAAATTGTGATGTACGTAAACCATTTTGAAAAACTGATAGACAATTTTTCTAATACACCCAAGGAAATCAAAACGATACCTGAATGCAAAAAGAATCTTGAAGAAGGTCTTGACTTTTGCCTTGAAATTGCCCAAAAATCCCCATATCCTGGGGAAAACCTTGAGTCTCTTTCAACCTGTGTGAAACAGCAAAGACGCCGCATAGAATCCCTTTATACTCGTTTTAAAATAACCCTTAGACATTAAAAGATTCGGTTCAGGCAATCCTGTTGCACTCAGCCAACATTGAAAGGAACGATGAAGATAGATTATTTTCGGCATCTTCTCAAAACCAATTTTTCCTATCAAAGCCCCCAAAAACGGCGATTTTTGGTAAAGAAATTTCACAAATGGGCGACTCTCATCTATTATATCCAGCTTTTTTATACCATCCTGACAGAAAGCCTGACAGCACGAAAAAGATCTTATGAAGGCAAAACCTGGGGAAAAGGTTCGCTTCGCGTCCTTAAAGTTGCAGAATCCGCAGGGGGAAAATTTCATGTATCAGGATTGAAAGCTCTCGAGGATTTCAAGGGACCGGTTGTTTACGTTGCCAACCATATGAGCCTGCTAGACACGCTTGTTCTCCCTTGTATACTGCTTACATTCGGCAAAGTCACATTTGTGGTCAAGGAAGGGCTTCTCAGGTATCCGGTTCTCGGTACCATTATAAGGGCGATCCATCCCATCGCAGTTACACGTAAAAATCCCAGAAACGACTTGAAAACCATCATGAAAAAAGGACAGGCTTTAATTTCCGACGGTTGCTCTATTATCATATTCCCACAGGCCACCCGAAGCGCTTCATTCAATCAGGCAACATTTAATTCAATAGGGGTTAAGTTGGCACAAAGGGCCGGCGTTCCCGTTGTACCGGTGGCATTAAAGACCGATTTCCAGGGTAATGGGAGAATAATCAAAGATATGGGCGCTGTCGATCCCGGAAAGGAACTCTACATTAAATTCGGAAACCCCATGTTTGTGGAAGGCAAGGGGCGGGACATACATAAAAAAGTCGTGAAATTTATTGTTGAAAACCTTCAATCATGGGACGTAAAGGTTCACCCGAATGTATCCATGAAAAATTCGGGCTAACCCTAAGCATCCGTTTCAGGAGCCACCGACATGGGGACTTTAAAAAACTGAACCCCCTCTTCTGTTAATGTCTTCTCTTCTTCTTTGGTACTGACACCTCTGATACTCCTTGCTTCTGAAACACCATAATGCATCTTCAAGGCTTCTTTGGAGAAATCGGTCCCGACATCATCAAAATTTTTCTCAACAAAATCTATGATCTTTTGACCCATATTTAAAAGATCTGCTTGCTGATCAGAAAATTCCTTCAAAGAGGTCGACGATTTTATGGCAAAGGTCGAGGGAATCCTGGCTATTGAAGTATTATTACAAACCGGGCATGCGACAAGGCCATCTTTTTCCTGTTTTTCATATGCCTTTCTGTCCTCAAACCAACCCTCAAAAGAATGTCCGTTAATGCACTGCAAGTCGTAAGCTATCATATAATTATTCCACTCGTTGAACAATTTTGTTAAGTTGAAACTGTTAGGTTTTCTGTCATAAATTTAATTATATTTCTACAAGCGTTAAAAGATCACCTTGGATCTTTTAACAAAAACCTTCAATCTCCGTTGCTTATAAATTTACTTGATGTTATCATATTTTTCAGCATTTAAAAAGTCATAACTGACAAACTCGCGACAGGGTTGATGTCCCGGTTTTCAGTCTTGATAACTATTTGTAAGAACAATGTATTAAGCAGCATTAACTCGACAGCAGAATTCGATCGAATCCCGTTGACATTCAATAAATTTTTTTCTAAATTACAGACCCATGTTCGGGGTAAAAACTAAGCCAAAAAAACCTTTGTTCTTAATATAATAACAGAGATTCCAAGACGTTAAATTTTATGACACAAATTAAAACAGACTTTCTGATAATCGGCAGCGGTGTCGCCGGCCTGACGTTTGCATGCCCAAGGTGGAATTGCCTCTGTCTTTGGCGAACTCGATTCATTTGACCTTCACATTCAGGATACGCTTGCTTCCGGAGATGGTCTCTGCAACCGGGATGTGGTGGAAATGGTGGTTAAAAACGGACCCGACAGGATCCGTGAATTGATCGATCTTGGTGTACATTTCAACCTCAAAGATAAGAAGCAATCAGATTCTGAATCCCCTGATTTCGATGCTGAATTAGATTTGGGTCGTGAAGGCGGTCATTCTCAAAAACGTATTGTTCATGCCCACGATATGACGGGGAGAGAAGTCGAAAGTGTCCTTGTAGATCATGTTAAAAATAACGATCGAATTGCCCTGTTCGAGAACCACATCGCCATTGATCTCATCACCATTTCTACCCGCATGAAAAGGGGCATAATCACGACGACCCATGAAAACTATTGCTGTGGAGCATATGCCCTTGACAGAGAAACAAATCATGTTAAAACCTTCTGCGCAAAGATAACACTTCTGGCCACCGGCGGTGCAGGCAAAGTTTACCTTTACACCAGCAATCCGGATGTTGCCACGGGTGACGGCATTGCTATGGGGTACCGTGCCGGGGCTACAGTAGCCAATTTAGAATTCGTTCAGTTTCATCCAACGTGTCTGTACCACCCTGATGCCAAAAACTTCCTTATTTCAGAAGCCTTAAGGGGTGAAGGCGCGGTCCTGGTTGATGCTTCCGGCAGCCCTTTTATGGAAAAATATGATGCCCAAAAGGATCTTGCATGCCGTGACGTGGTTGCTCGTGCCATAGATTCAGAACTCAAGAAAAGTGGAGCTGATTCCGTATTTCTTGATATATCCCACAAAAATTCCGATTTCGTAAAAGAACGCTTCCCAAATTTATACAAAAAGTGCTTAACCTTCGGTTTTAATATGACCAAAGAGCCGCTTCCGGTTGTTCCTGCCGCCCATTATATGTGCGGAGGTATCGCAACCGACATGTTTGGAAGAACAGATTTGCACCGATTGTACGCCATCGGCGAAACAGCCTGTACCGGACTTCATGGTGCCAACAGGCTTGCAAGCAACTCCTTGATCGAAGCTCTGGTATATTCCCATATGGCTGCCCGGCAGGCCGTGAAGGATATCGATACATTCGATTTCACTTCTACCCCTGTTCCTCCACCATGGGACGAAGTCGGCACCACAGACAGCGACGAAGTTATTATGGTTTCGCAAAATTGGGATGAAATTCGGCGATTCATGTGGAACTATGTGGGTATCGTCCGATCAAACAAACGGTTGGAAAGGGCTGTGCGACGCATTGAAATAATACAGAAAGAGATACGGGAGTATTATTGGGACTTTAGGGTTTCTGCAGATCTTATTGAGCTTCGAAACATAGCGATGGTGGCAGAACTTATTATCAAGTGTGCCGGACACAGGAAAGAAAGCCGAGGGCTCCACCACAACATCGAATATCCCTATCGGGATGACATGCGGTGGCAAAAAGACACAATTCTTAGGCGATCATTTATGGGATAAGACGCATGCAACATTTTCTTACCCCCAACCTTTGCCTTTTATGTAAACTCAACCCCTTGAAATGTATACTCCTAGCGCGTCCGCGTGATACTGTTTTTATCCTTCATCTTCATTGACAACCCTGGTTTTTGTATTACTTTAGTAGAAAATTTTATGCTTACCTTATTGTGTAATTGAAACTCCCTTTGGCTTCGCTGAAACAGGATCTCCGCTTTTTTCCGAAAAGCTTCAGGGAATTTTCGACGATAAGGATTTTTATGCATTTTAATATTCCCTTGTTAACCTTGCAGAAAGCCGAAAGGATCCCGCTCGCGGTTACACTTCATGGAATTCCCGAGCGATTACCAGGAAACTAAATGACAAACAAACGAGATTACTACGAAATATTAAATGTAAGCCGTAATGCCGATGAGAGTGAACTAAAGGCCAACTACCGAAAACTGGCCCTTAAATACCACCCGGATCGAAATCCCGGCGACAAAGAGTCTGAAGAAAAGTTCAAGGAAGCTTCTGAAGCTTATGAAGTTCTTCAAGATCCTCAAAAACGGAATATTTATGATCAGTTTGGCCATCAAGGTCTCGAAGGGTCCGGGTTTTCTGGATTTAGCGGGTTTGAAGACATTTTTTCGAGCTTTGGCGGAATTTTTGAGGAATTTTTTGGATTCAGCAACGGAAGCCGGTCAAGGAGCCGGGTTCAAAAGGGCGCTGATCTCCGTTACGACCTGACGCTCAGCTTCATGGACGCCGCTTTTGGTACAGAAACCGAAATAGATTTACAGAAGATGGAAGCTTGCTCGTCCTGTGGGGGAAGCAAGTGCGAACCGGACACCCATCCAGAAACCTGCCGGCAGTGTAATGGCACCGGGCAGGTTTCCCGGAATCAGGGTTTTTTTACTGTGAGAACAACCTGCTACCAATGTAATGGTAACGGTCAAACCATACCGCATCCATGCACTGCCTGCAAGGGAGCCGGACAGATTAGGATTCGTAAAAAGGTGGCTGTTAAAATCCCGGCAGGCGTAGATACCGGATCCAGGCTCCGTCTGACCGGAGAAGGTGAATCCGGCATATACGGAGGGCCTCCGGGCGATCTCTACGTTTTTATTCATGTTGAAGAACACGACTTCTTCGAACGTGACAATACAAATGTAGTCTGTTGTACAGGCTGCGCTTGGCGATACCATAACGGTTCCTACCTTAAACGGCAAAAAGACACTGAAAATTCCAAAAGGCACCCAACCTGGCCACCTCTTTCGTCTTCGCGGTGAGGGAATCCCTTCTCTGAGATACGGCAAACGAGGAGACCAATTCATCCAAATTTTAATTAAAACACCGACCCATCTGAATAAAAAGCAGGAAGCGCTGCTCAAAGATTTCGCCAAAATTGAATCAACCAAACTACCAAATAAATTAAAGAACATCCTCAAAAGAAGCATAGACAGGGCATCCAACTGACCTGGATTTTTTAAAAGAAATTTGGGCCATCCGGTTTTTTCACGAACTTAAGGAGGACAGCTTCGTAAAAAGTCTTTTGTGAGCGACATCGAGCAGAATCAGACTTTTTACGAGTTCATCAAGGAGATTTAACAGTAATGTATGAATTAAAAGTTGTTACGGGTTTTGCAGCAGCCCATCAGCTTAAAATGGTGGGTAAAAAATGTGAAAACTTGCATGGACATAACTGGAAGA
>JAFCZV010000140.1 GCA_019314155.1 Deltaproteobacteria bacterium | reverse complement strand
ATTATTAAAAAGACACTGGCGTCCGGTGAGGACGTTCTGATCTCTAATTTCGGCAAGTTCTGTGTAAAGGAAAAAAGGGAGCGGAAAGGCAGGAATCCCGCTTTTTGGAGTATTGTGAAGAAAATGAAACGTGATGAAAGGAGTTGCATCGTGGCACAAATGGACCACAAGGAGTCGGCTGATTTTATTCGAAACGACTTACGACTGAAAACCCTTCCTGTTGCCGTCAAGTTTTTGAAAGAAACGGCGGCGTTTCCCGAAAAGACCCGTCAACCTTCGGTGGTTTTGGGCAAACGGATCACCATTTGCCAGGGGGTTACCATGGCGCGAACTTACGGGTGGACCGTGGGGCTCACCCAGGAAGATTTGGTCTGTGTTCCCGGGATGATCGTTTTTGGGTTCAGCGATGCTCCTGATCCGGCGGAGACACTTGGAAAACTCTTTTGTGAAGTCGAATTTTCCCAAAGCGAGGAAATGGGGCGCAACGAGGCAGACTCCATGATTCGTCTGGAGAATAGGGAATATGAAGCCATAGTATTGGCACCCTTGCAAAAAGGTTTATATGATCCGGATACGGTGGTATTTCATGGCAATCCCGCCCAGATGATGCGCCTGATTCAAGGGCTGGTTTATGAAGAAAACCGGCGCATTTTAGGAAACTTCGGGGGAAAGGTGGAGTGCAGTGAATATCTCATTGCACCATACAAAACCCAGTCTCCCCGAATCGTCATTCCGGGTATGGGAGATCGCATATTTTCCATGACACAAGACGATGAAATGGTATGCGCAATTCCCGGACATCTGCTCGAAAAATTGGTTCAGGGCCTGAAAAAAGCAGGAAAGAAGATCGGCGCCCGCTATCCCGTGACATTTTACCAGAACTTCCAGCCGGAATTTCCCAAACCATACAAGGTCTTAGGGGAGGCGTTGGGCATTTTGTGATCGGTGAAAAATCGAGCCCATTGGAACTGTACTTTGGCTCACATAAGGTAATACCTGAATCTTGCATATGAAAGCCTCCGACTCGTGCAAAATTCAGGTAATATCCCCTGGACAAGGAGCATGTTATGGATAGATCCGAGAAAGCGGTTCTCGTCTTCAGCAAACAATTCGGCCGTCACAGTTATGGGACCAGTCACCCTCTTAAAGTGGAACGGCTCCAGCTGACCATGGACCTGATCGCCGCCTATGGATTGTTTGATAACCCGGATGCGCCCTGGATCGAAGCCCGGAACGCCGATGAAAAGGACCTGCTGCAATTTCATTCTGCTGAATATCTGGAGATGCTCAAGCTTGCCAATACGGGACAGGCCCCCCCCCAGGCCCGGCGGTTCGGTTTGGGGAGCGGTGACAACCCTGTCTTTCCCGGTCTATTCGACTGGTCTTTGCTGGTTGCCGGCGCAACCCTTGAATGCGTCCGGCAAGTCATGGACGGGGACCGCCGGATTGCTTTTAATATCGCAGGCGGTTTACACCATGCCCTGGCCGATCGGGCTTCCGGGTTCTGCTACCTGAACGATCCTGTAATCGGGATCAGCCGAATGGTTGAAAACGGCTTGCGGGTGGTCTACCTGGATGTAGATGTACACCATGGCGATGGCGTCGAGGCTGCGTTTTACGACTCCGATCAAGTTCTGACCATCTCGATCCATCAGCACGGCTACACCCTTTTCCCCGGTACAGGATTTCCGGATGAAATGGGGGAGGGGCCGGGCCGGGGTTACACCGTCAATGTCCCGTTGGCGCCCGGAACCGATGATGATTTATACCTTGGAGTTTTTATGGAAGTAGTGCCGCCTCTGGTGCGGGCGTATGATCCGGATGTGCTGGTGACCCAGCTGGGGGTGGACACCCTGGCAACAGATCCACTTGCCGCCCTGAACCTTACCACCAACGGCTTTATTAAACTGATTGAAGAGATAAAGTCCTGGAACCGAAAATGGGTGGCGCTGGGCGGCGGCGGATACGATGTGATGAATGTGGCCCGCACCTGGACCCAGGCATGGGCGGTTATGAGAGGGGCTGACATTCCGGATGTTTTGCCGGATGCGTTTGTCAAACAGCATCGAGCTGAGCTGGGCCGGATCTCTACGCTCTCGGACCCGGTTTCCGGCATGGATGCCGCTGTGCCCGACAGTGCCCGGAAGCTGGCCGCATCGGTGGTGGCCGGAATCAAGGAGAATATTTTTCCGGTTCTGGGCTCTTGAAACTGCTTTGCCGAAGATCATCCCTTAGTATAAGTATTCGTAAATACGGTTACGTATTTATAATTTGGTTTTCTCATTCTATGTATGCAAACTTCAAACTTTTGGACTTCAGTTTATACGGGCTAGTATCCAGATAAAAATACGTCCTCGTATTTATGCAACTTTAGGGTTCAGTGTGTTGAGATAAGATTTTAAGGACTCGAACCGCTGGGGCGCTTCGAGATCGTTCCCTGAGTTCAAGTCGCTGACGTTGACCCAAACAGGCTCATCCAAGGATTCTGGCAGGTGCAGTTCATCATTCGAGGTGATGGTGATAAACGCTTCGGCGCCTTTATGCTCGATTTTCTTCATATACCATTCAAAACCGCTGCAGCTTGACGATATTGTGAAACCGTATTCTTCCATTGTTTTATCGAGTTCCATTTCCTATCCTTTCCAGAACGTTTTCATTGAAGGGCCCGCGAAGGGGTTCGCAGAGCGCAATTCAACCCAGCAAGATGTTGGTGTTACATAAATTGTACTTTTAATCTCATGGCGATAATGGTATGGAAAGCATACCATAAAGAGAAGAATAAAGATACCACCGGTGCTCAGCTCAACGAAATTTTTTCTGGATCTATATAATCCGTTCGAGCACCGGTTTTAATGGGAGAGATAGATGATGCAAAACGAAGAATTCAGGGCCAGACTGGAGGAAATTGAACGACTGGCCGATGCAATTGAACATCAAAAAACGAAACTGCAGGAGACCGCCGCCCGAGATGCCGGATTTCCTGTAAAAATCACCGGAGTCGAGGTCGATTTGTCGGTGGCTTATTTGCGAACCATGAAAGAAGAGATTCCGTGGGTGGCCAACGGACAACCTTACGGTACGGTGGCTACCATATTTGCCTACGATGCACCGGCGGTGGTGCTGGCCCGTCTGGGTGGATCGGCCCTGCTGACGGGGAATCGCATGCGGTTCAGCATTTCTTCCCAGACACCTCGAACCGGCGCATTGTTAGGGGAGATTTGCAAACCTTTCGAGTCCATTGAACCGGTCATCGGTGAGGACAACCGGGAATTCGGCCGTCAGTGTTTAGCGGATCCGGATGTCCGGGTTCTATTTATTTCAGGGGCTTCAGCGGTTGGAGAGGTGTATCGAAAACAGCATACTGCCTTTGACAAACTCTTTTTTGCAGGGCCTGGAGGCATGCCGTCGGCAATTGTGTTTGAAGATGCAGATGCACATGCAGCCGCTGGTTTTATCGCACGGCGGGCATTTGTCAATGGCGGTCAATACTGCACCACCTTGAAAAAGGTGTATATCCACAGCAGTCTTTATGAAACCGTCCGTGAAGATATACTCGGTCATGTGAAAAACATGAAGGTGGGAGATCCTTTTGATCCTGACACCGACATCGGACCGATTCGGGTTGAACGGACCCGTAAAATCATTCAAAATGCACTCAGACAGTGCCGGCCTGCACGGTTGATCGAGGGGGCCATCGACGGTGAGATGATCTCTCCGCTCGTGCTTGAAACCGATAACAACAGCATCCCTGATCTAGAACTCTTCGGCCCTTTCCTTCTTCTCAAGCCCTTTGACGATCCGCAACAAGCCGTGTCGGAACTTGTTCAGACGCGTTACGGCTTTCTTCTGGCATTTTTCGGATCGCCATCAGATCGGACAAAGGCGCGCTTTAATTCTCACTTCGGGATGGTGCACGACAACCCTGATTTCACGTTTACCCCTTTGCGGCTTCCATTTGGCGGAAAGGGCGCCAGCGGTTGGATCCTCGAGCGTCGGGGCAATGATTGGATCGAGCGAGACGGGGCATTTCTTTACAGTAAGGAGTTGGTCAGTTTTTAATGGTTCAAATTAAATAGAACGCCCCAGTACCATCTGCCGGAGCTACGGGGCAGGCAGATTTTCGCAAACCTGCCATGCGAGCTCGCCCGCCAGCCAAGCCCGCCCGGCATTCGCCTGAGGCGAAGCCCATGGCGGACAGGCAAGGCGAGGCGGCCTGGGGCACAAGCGGGCAGATATGCACAGATAATATTATTGTTTTTAATCCAAGGATCTTGACAATCTGTGTTCACCTGCCCGCTATTGCAAGCTTAAGCGAGGCGAGCGGGTCTGTGTCCTAAAAAGGAGCTTGCTGATATGGCATAGTTAACCTATATATCTTTTCTTCAACCTCATAATCCGTTTCAAAGAGCTCATGCCTTTGGCTTTCATGGTTTGAGATCGTCTTTGAACATCCAATATTTCTTTGAACGCGTTTTCAATGTCCGGCCCTGCATGGCAGATCAAGGCTATGTCGATGTCTGACACTATAATCCGGCGGATGACGGTATGGATGTCGTAATTATTTTTAATGGCCCCCATGTCCAGATCGTCGGTCATGATAAGACCGCCGTAGCCCATACGCCGGCGGAGAAGATCACCGGCAATGGCGGTTGACAGGCTCGCTGGCCAATGAGGATCCATCTTTTTATAAAGAATGTGTGAGAGCATTATTCCCGCTACATTGTTCTTTATGGCGGCTTGAAACGGTATAAGATCGAAAGTTTCCATGGCGTCGACATCTGTCTCCAGATCGGGCATATCAAGATGTGAATCGAGTATGGTACGCCCGATACCTGGAAAATGTTTGGCAACCGCCATAATTTTATTTGCCTGCAGGTGTTCGATAACCACCATTCCCAATTGAGACACCCATATGGGGTCGGGGCCGAACACCCTGTCGACCATTACACCATCTACGCCCTCAGGAACAACATCCAGGACCGGCGCCATGTTCATGTTGATTCCCAGCGTCCGGAGTTCGTTGGAAGTTGTACGGGCAAATACCATGGCATCTTCAGGACCTTTCATCTTTGGATTGCCCGGGAACTGGGTGAAGGGTTCTTTGAGTCTGGCCACCCGGCCCCCTTCCTGGTCGATGGCGACAAACAGCGGCGGCTGGCCGCAAGAGCTGGCATACGCCTGAATCGATGCGCACAATGCTTTGATTTGTTCGGGATTTACCAGGTTCCCGGCAAAAAAAATGATCCCCCCTACTTTCAAGGTGTTGATGAGAAACCTGAGTTCCGGGTTGAACTCGATTCCGTCGAACCCCACCATCAGCCGCTGGCCGGCGGACTGCTCCGGTGAAAATGCTTTCATACTCATTTGTTCTTTCCTTAATCGCGTTGTTCAAAATAAGATTTCAGAATTACATTCCGTTTTAGCCGCAGGACAATTCCGTTTCCATCGGCAAGAACTCGCAAATAAAACCGCGTAAAAGCGAACAGGTCTAAGGTGTTAAAATTACACGGCGGGAATATGATAATTATCAATAATTTTGATAACCTCATTGCTGCTCGCTTTAACGCGCTCTAATTTGCTCAGACAGCTTTCCGATGGAAACGGAACTATCCTGCGGCTTACTGAAATTGTGACTGTAAGCAATTCAATGGGAACATATTTTTGGGAAC
>JAFCZV010000139.1 GCA_019314155.1 Deltaproteobacteria bacterium | reverse complement strand
ACAGAAGACGGCGGGTGCATGGAGAACGCCGATCCGGATGTCCTCAGTCCAAGAGCGCTGGAAAGGGGGCGAAAGCAGCTCGGGACTCTGGGATCCGGGAATCACTTCGTTGAAATCGGCGTGGTGGAAGCCATCTATGAACCTGAGGCCGCAAAGGTGTTGGGTCTTTTTGAAGGACAGGTGACGCTGATGCTCCATTCAGGATCACGGGGTCTGGGATATCAGGTTTGCGACGATTTTCTGGCCTTCATGGCGAAACATGTAAAAAAACTCGGGTTTGAGCTGCCGGACAGACAGCTTGCCTGCGCCATGATACAGTCCAAAGAAGGGATGCGCTACTACAATGCCATGGCCTGTGCCGCAAACTATGCATGGGCCAACAGACAGATTTTAATGCACCGGTGTCGTGACGTATTCTTGAGGGTGCTGGGCATGGGTCCCAGGGATCTTGGCATGAATCTGATGTACGATGTGTGCCACAACATTGCAAAAAAAGAAACCCATGTTATCGAGGGGAAGGCCCGGACGGTCTGTGTACACCGAAAAGGGGCCACCCGGGCTTTCCCGCCCGGGCATAAGGCGCTCTGCAATGAATACCAGCCCATCGGGCAACCGGTAATTATCCCCGGAGATATGGGGACAGCTTCGTATGTGCTTTTGGGCACCCAAAAAGCCATGGAAGAGACCTTTGGTTCGACCTGCCATGGTGCCGGACGGGTCATGAGCAGAAAAGCCGCCAAAAAAGCGAGCAAAGGGCGGGCCATCCATCGCGAACTTGAAGACAAGGGGATCTTTGTCAGATGGACCGGCAGATCCACCCTCGCCGAAGAGATGCCCGAGGCGTACAAGGATGTTTCCCAGGTGGTGGAGACGGTCCATGGGGCCGGTATCTCAAAAAAAGTGGCCCGATTAAAACCCATCGGTGTGGTTAAAGGATAATTATAGTCTCTACCCTATAACCGAAATCGCATTTTAAAAGAACCCGGTTGCGCCGATCATAAACAAGATGGAATTGGTGCCGTTGTTCGGCATTTTAATTTGAGCGTTCGACAGGTGGACCCCCCGGACTTGCAGGGTCAGTGCGACATCATCCAGAAAAAAATAGTGGGCTCCAACGCCGATTTGGACATTGAATTGAAACGTTGTGCTTAAATCCGGCTCCCCGATGTCGGTGCCGGAAATGCCGACGCCGAGATCCAGGAAAGGAACCCAGCGGCTGCCGATAATCAAATTGAATCGGGGCCCCACAGCCAGGCCAAATACATGGCGCGACGCCGGATGATATTGGCCACCGGCAAAAACTTCTCCCCAGAGTTCCAAATTGCCTTCATACCATCGATTTTCATATATAACATCGGTAATCATCCAGCCGATATGACCGTAGGCCAGCGCCAGATCATGACTCTCTTGCCCGCCTAAAATCTTGATGCCTAAACCTGCCCCGACAGTTAAGCCGGTGTTTACAGTGTCTTTTCGGAATCCGCTGCCCACACCTGTTTTCCAGACGGATGACGTCTCCCACCGGCTGCCGGATTCAGATTTGAAAGCGCTATCAGCCAAAGCTGACGGCGGCAATGAGACATAAAAGACCGTAAGGATCGCAGCCCAAAATATCTGGAATCGATGCGTATATCCCTTCATTATCTCGACCCGCCCATGGATCTATTCGGGTAGATTCCCAAGGTGTTGCGCCCGTGCCACTCGCCAATTGAGTGAATACGGATTTCAAAGCCTCACAAAGAGATTGTTTTGACAACCTTTCCGAGAAGCCGTTTCAATACCTGCCGATGCCATGAGGGTACACCTAAAATCGCCATTTAAGACCCAACGCCAGGACGTTGGAGCCGCCGTTGTCGGCCACCCACCCAAAGGCGTTGGACCGGTGATGAATGCGTGTAATCAATGCCACACGCGGATAATCCGGCAAGCCCACGGCCAGCTCGAACATCCAATAAATCAGGAACCGGGCCGTATCTCCGTCGTTTGCAATCTCGATTTCCGGCTTATCCGTGGCATAGGAAGGCCCCAAACCAAAGGCCACGCTGGTGTCCAGGACATGGTCCCACCAGAACGCCTCCCAGCGGGCCGCAACCAGGGCGTTCAGTTCCCAGTGGGTCTGGATGTTAAAATGTTTAACGATTTGCCCTTCGATCTCGAAACTCGCCTTGTCCCCATAGGTCCCGATACGGCGGGCCAACGCCGCGGTTACCAGATAGGAATCTTTGAAGTCCAGCCCGCCGGTGTCGTGGATGAATTCGTCCCAGTTATTGGAGGTCATACGGCCGGCGTATACATTCAGCGCGTAAAGACGCTCGTCGGCCCAAACAGTCGGAACCGGCGTGCCAAAATATCCAAGAAAGAAAAAGGCCATTCCCAAAATCAAACCGGGATTCCATTCTATGGGTCTGGATTTGCGCAACATGGCTTTCATAAATTCAAATCACATCTATGGGATAACAAAGGTGAACCGGCCCGGGGTCTTTTTGCCGCACATCTTGTAATGTATATCATAAAGCCGGCAAATAATACAAACGATAGTCGGCGAAGGGGCAGGGTTAACGCATTTGATTTCGGTACAGCGAAGCGACGGTGTGTTTCTCTTGGAAACCGACTGGCTGTTTGAAGGGCTTTAGCACGCGTTAGACCGAGCCGAATGAAATTATGATTTAAAACATCCATCGGATATTTTAGGGATGAATGTTCTTTATAACTTTGGCACGGCTCGGGCTTACGGGTGCTTAAGCACAAGTTTCAGTCGGTTGGAAAGAGAGAGACCTTTGGAAAATGTTCATTTTTGTTCAAGTTCAAGGAAGGCGAAAATTTTAACCACAGACATACATTATGTATTTCGAGGATTACAATTTGAGACTGACGCAGAAATTGGGCAAAAAGGGGCGTTTTGCAAAGGTCTCAGAGATATGCGCCGTCTTGGAGCGTTCTCTCTCTATTGGGTCAAATGCGTTCGCCCTGGGCAAACGGGAAGATGGGATCCGATTCAACAGATCGGGGTTTGAACCTAAAATGGATGTCTGAAGATATCACGCCAACAACTTTAAATCCGGATCGGGCAGCTTCAACTCTGTAAATATCGCACCAAACGTTGAAAATATGGAAAAGACAAACATTCGCCACAAACCGTTTGCCGCAATTTCGCCCATCGAGATTCCATTGCTGTGGACGAGCACTGCGGACACGAATGTATAGAATATCCCGGCCATGACGCCGCAAACAGCGGCCCCGACAATCCGCTCTGCCAGGGTCGCCCCACCACATCCGAGGGTTACGATGGCCCCACAAAGTATCGACAGGGGAACCGCAAGCCACCATAGGGTCGTTAAACCGGGCAGTTCTCCAAGGTTTCTAAAATAGACAACATCCGCAATTCCAAATATGCCGACTGCAGCCATTGCACACAAACCGATGTGCCAGTAGCGCTTGTTTATGGATGCACGCAGATCGAGGCGTTCTTGAATACGTCGGCGTACGGTCAGAGGCCAGTTGTAGAATAAACGAAAAACCCAATGCTCCAGCAATGCGCCGCTTTCACCGAACACCGGAACCACGTGCACCGATTCGTTGGCCCAGTACCCCGCCATAAACCGGGCCAGCACGGGGTAGCGATACGCCATCTGGATCGGAAACGCCAGATATCCGATATATTTGAAAAATCCTAAAAATACGGCGATGTTGTAATCTTTGAAATTTCGCTCCTTTATCACCAGGTACACCACATAAAGCCCGCGGGTCAGGGAACCCGGCGAAATGGGCACCACTTGAAACAATGCGATAATGCCGAGCCCGATCCCCCATGCCTGTGTCCGGGGCATCCCAGGATGCATCACCACATATGTAATCGCCACCAGCACGGAAACCACCTGAGTCACCGGCAAGGTGCAGACATGGACGGCCAGGCTTTTCAAATACTTCTGTATGAACGGCTCCTCCACCTGAGAAAGAATTGTCTGAGCGTCCTCATCACTTAAAATATGCCGTTCCTGTCCCTCGGCCACCATCTCACGAAGCCACTGTTCACGAAGCGCCGGGTTGAAATACAACCGAACCGGCCGAACAAAGATATGAATCAGACGTTCTTTTGCATAGCCCCGATCCGTCATGAATCTGTGCAGCCCCACAGGAAGCAGCGACAAAGGCAAATGCCCCATAAACAACCAGCCCGATTCAGCGACTCTGGGTGCACCCCTTCGATCGATCCGGCCGGATCTGTGCCAAACAACGGTCTTTTCGGCCCGCCGCCCTTTGAAGGCATTTTTAAAATAATTCCAACTCGTTAACATTTTTTTATAGTGTTGACGCCAATCCGAACGTCCCAAAACCCGCTGAACGAACGTGCCCATAAACGGTATCATCCCCATCAGATAAAACAACACCGCCAATACCCTGCTGCCGCGAAGCTTTTCCGCCTGAGAATCATCGACGATATTTCGCACCTTCCATCCATTCACGGCACTGTCGAAAATGGTCGACCACAGCCGCCGGCTGTAAAACAACCGAATGTGGTTGTGGGTTATATCCGGCACCGAGTCCCTGTAAACCTTCTCAGATGCTTTCAGTTCTTCGAACATCTCGCGCATATCCGCGAAATCGTCCCGGTGTTCTTCCACAAATCCCTCAAGTTTTTGTATACTGCCTCGATCGAACTGGACCAGACTCCCCCGCCGGAGTCCTTTGAGAATA
This sequence comes from Deltaproteobacteria bacterium, assembly GCA_019314155.1. GTDB lineage: Bacteria > Desulfobacterota > Desulfobacteria > Desulfobacterales > UBA11574 > JAAXQD01. Next base: position 1,498 of record JAFCZV010000139.1, on the reverse strand, counting down.
AGCTTAAAATCTCCGGGGCTCAGGGGCAGAAACGGCAACAGTGCCAGACCGGCCCGGAAATCCACCGCCACCAATCCAACCGAGGGATCATGGTCGGTTTCCTTTCGTTTCAGACAGTTCGGTTGACTCTTGCACGTGGACCACTCATACTGTCTTGCAAACTCGTGCCCGCCCATGTCATGCATCAGATTCACGAATTCGCGCATAAATTGACGCTTGGCCCTATATTCCGGCGAACCGAGCCGGGCGGTATCGACCGCTTTGCCCCTGCGCCACTGTTTCAGGAAATCCAGACGATCATCGACCTCTAAACGCCAGGTTCGCCCCTCTACCCATTCACTGAACTCGCCGCAGCTCCCCAGTGTATGGTCCACAAGTGTTGCGTGAATATCGACCACCGCTTTGGCATTCCCCCATCGAATCTTGGCTGCCCGCCGGATGAATTTCTGCCATAACGCTCCGGCCCTTGCCGCCGTCGGATTCACCTGAAGCTGAAAGGGCCCCTGAAATCCGATCCAATAGAGTGCATTTCGAAACAGACGGGAAAATCCCGAAGGGGGAATCAGAATCTTCAGCGCATAGGTGCCTCCCACCTCAAGTCCGCCGATGGGCTCATTTTGTGCATGGATTTCCACCACTTTTACACGGTATACCTGTCCGGCAAATCCCCCGCCCACAAACTTTTCGACGATTGCACGGACCCTCCCCTGTTTCCCTCCGGCAACTCCGGTTACATCATAAACGAGCGTTTCGCCCGGATCGTAACGCGCAACCCGCATGGGTCGATGCAACCCTGCGTCATGAAATCTCGCCGCAAGGGCCGCAAGGGTCTTGCATACCTCGATAGAATAATCTTTTGTCATTGATTCAGCTCAATATGTCCCCGCCAAACCTCGGCGGAATAAAAAGGCGTAGTAGATAGGACGTTTTACGATGCCATCAGAATTGTCTTGTTAAAAAAACGTCGGGTGAGTATAAAGATATGGCGATATAGTGTCAAGCAGGTAAAAAAAGCCCCTTTTAAATATCATAAAATGGGATCACGATTTTATTACACACAAGCCTATTCTTAAATACATCATCGAATAAACAGAATTAGAGCACCAAGCGAGACCTTTGAAAAATGTTCATTTTTGTTCAAGTTCAAGGAAGGCGAAAATTTTAACCACAGGAATACATGGAGTATTTCGAGGATTACAATTTGAGACTGACGCAGAAATTGGAAAAAAAGGGGCGTTTTGCAAAGGTTTCCAAGTAAGAAAGGAGATCACCCATGAATCCGGAAATGTTCAGAGAATATGACATCAGGGGAATCGCTGGAAAGGATATGACCGAGGATGATGTTTTTCTGATCGGAAAAGGCGTCGGCACTTATCTCAAAAAACGCGGATGCACGAAGCTCAACGTCGGCCGGGACTGCAGACTGACGTCGGATCTGTATTCTGAAAAGATTATCCAGGGTTTGACGTCCACCGGATGTGATGTCATGGACATCGGG
>JAFCZV010000583.1 GCA_019314155.1 Deltaproteobacteria bacterium | reverse complement strand
GGAGTTCCCGGGAAAAATTTTGTCGATTTCCAGAAATCTTCCGGACGGCCCCGGTAGTGTCGTTCGAGCATCGAATTCATACTATCGGCGTCCATAAACAGATCCGTAGCGTCCGGATCGATGGCGGTCTCGAGGTCGATGCCCGCATAGAAGGTCAGGTCCAGTTCTACCATTAGACGCAGGTGGTTATCAATCCGATTTATCCATCGGCCGCATCCCAGACTTACAATCGATGCATGTCCGTTTTCCCTGAGGAAGGTGGCAGCAGGATTGTTGAGTTCATTCAAAGCCAATTCTCCATTACACCGTTATTCCGAATAATCCGCCGAAATCTGATTGCACCTACAGATAAGATTGTCGTTAGCGATCACAATGCAGAAGCAGCAACGCTGCAATTTATATCAGGGGTAAATATGAAATCAATACCTTTCTGATCCTGATATCGAGAACAGGTTAGGTAAAATGCTGCTCCAGCGTGAGCGCTGAGTTCAATTAGATGCATCATTTATTCGCCATTATCCTATCTTTGTGATATACATCAAAAAAATAAATGTTGAAAATTGAGTGACAATCAGGCTTTTTCTCTTTTCCCTGAACCGTTTTAAAGCAAGATGATGCTTGAAAAAAAAAAGTTTTTATGGATTCCTTTTGTATTGGCATTCTTGTTTTTTTTGTCCTGCAGCATTTTTAAGACAACATACGACGTCACAAAGGGGACGGTAGACGCAACATACAAGATAACAAAATATACCGTAAAAACGACATATAAGGTAACCAAAGGTGTTGGGAAAACAGTCTATCAAATAGGCAAATACACGTTTATCGTGGTTAAAGCGCCTTTCAGCTGGCCGTTAACACGCGAAGAGATCGAGTCTATTGATGACCTGCCGCCAAAAGAAGCGATCCGGCAAGGCCGTGTCAAGAAATCGCCCTATGTGGTCAAAGGCAAAAGATATGTACCCATGTCGGTAGAAAAAGCCGCCAAATATCGTCAAAAGGGAATCGCATCCTGGTACGGGTACGAGACCTATCACCAAAAAGGAGGGCACATGACCGCCAACGGTGAGGCTTTTGACCCAAAAGGGTTTAATGCAGCGCATAAATATTTACCCCTTCCCACATATGTTCGTGTAACGAATCTTGAAAATCGTCGAAGCATCATTGTCCGGGTAAACGATCGAGGGCCATTCGTGGGGGGCCGTATTATCGATCTTTCTGCCGGAGCAGCCAAAAAACTAGGGTTTTACAAAAAAGGAACGGCAAAGGTTCTGGTTGAGGCTATACAGGTTGAGGGTTAGCCCATGACCGGACCGCTTTCCGCCGCCCGCCGCGAAGCACTGCCGCAAGGCAGCCCCCAGGGCGGGGAGCTTCACAAATTCGGGTTAACCGTGTTTTTCACCTATTGTGTATCTTAAAATATTTTAGCATACCCAACAACGTTCGCAAAAGACGCTTTACGAGTTTCGCCAATTTCGGTTTCTTTTAACAGATCAGGATGAGGCGTTTTGTGTCTGAATCTTATAAAAATATAAATAATACCAAACTGTTGCGAATTAAATCCTTTTCCGTACAGATTTGTATTTGTCTATGCGCCATATTTCTTTCCGGGTGTTCTTACTTCATATCATCCGCCACTGTCGATATGACCGAAAATCTATCCCAGGCCATTTCGGACAACAACGATCTGGCAACGGTTGAAGCCGGCGGGCCTGCCTTCCTGCTGATGGTTGACAGCCTGCTGTATCGCGATCCGGACAATGAATCCCTGCTTCGCTCGGCCGCAAACGTATATACCACATATGCCAGCGTGTTTGTCAAAGATACGGCACGGGGAAAAAAGCTGACCGATAAAGCACTGGATTATGCATTACGAGCCATGTGTATCCGAAGGCCGGATACATGCTTGTTCCGCCAGATCAGTTTCCAGGAATTTAAACACACACTTTCTACTTTGAATGTTAAAGATGTTCCGGATTTGTTTACCCTGGGATCGGCCTGGTCCGCATGGATTCAGACGCATCGGCAGGACTGGGACGCGGTTGCTGAAATCCCTCGGGTTGAAGCCATTATGGAGCGCGTCGTCGAACTGGATGAAGTCTATCGGGATGGCGCCGCCCATTTATACCTCGGGGTTCTATCGACATTGCTCCCATCGGCATTGGGCGGTAAACCCGATGTGGGAAAACAGCATTTTGAGCGCGCACTGGAAATTTCTAAAAATAAAAATTTGATGGTCAAGGTGTTGTATGCCCGGCACTATGCCCGCCTGGTTTTTGACAGGAAACTGCATGACCGGCTTTTGAACGCGGTAATAGAGGCGAATCCCGATGTTTCCGGATATACCCTCGGCAATACCCTTGCACAACAACAGGCAAAGGAACTGATTAAGAGTGGGGAGGACTATTTTTAACTTAAATATTCAAGTTAGTTCGCTTCGCCCCGCTGCCATTGCAAGCTCGCCCGCCAGCCAAGCCCGCCCGGCATTCGCCTGAGGCGAAGCCCATGGCGGACGGGCAAGGCGAGGCGGCCTGGGGCACGAGCGGGCAGGTCACAATTGGAATGTTGGTGCTGGGTTCTGGGCCTCCGGCTCCGCTTCCAGCCCGTAGGGCTTACAGGCCGGCGGGTAGTGTCTACGGCTCAGAGAGAAAATACAAAGAGGTAATCCCAAGATGATACGAATTATAATGATGATGCTCATTGTTATGCTTGCCGGTCAGGCACACGCCATGCGGTTCAAGATCGCCACTCTGTCGCCGGAAGGATCCATCTGGATGGAGAAAATGCGAGACGGTGCAGCGGAATTGGCCCGTAGAACCGATAACCGGGTTCGGCTCAAATACTATCCCGGAGGCGTTATGGGCGACGACAAGGCGGTGCTGCGCAAGATCCGTATCGACCAGCTCCAAGGCGGTGCCTTTGTCGGGGGAAGTTTATCTCATTTTTATCGCGACAATCAGATTTACAGTCTGCCGATGATTTTCAGATCTTTCAAAGAGATCGATTATATCCGTGAACACCTGGACCAACGAATTATGGATGGGTTTGAGGCCGGCGGATTTGTGACCTTTGGAATCGCCGAGGGCGGCTTTGCCTATGTCATGTCGACCGTACCCATACGAACCGTCGAAGATATGCGCCGGCAGAAAGTCTGGATTCCGGACAACGATTCCATGATTCT
>JAFCZV010000138.1 GCA_019314155.1 Deltaproteobacteria bacterium | reverse complement strand
TAAAATGCCTAAAGTTTGTCCGGCAACTGCCGTCTCTTCTTTTTTGAAACCCGGTCGTCTCCATAACCGTAATACTGGTGGTAACTGTAATAGGATTTATACCCAAAGTGCTTGCTCACATTGACCTTGTTGACGATACAGCCCAGAATTTTCCCCTGTGACACCAGAATGCTCTTTTTAAAATGGCGGATGGCATCCCGGGTGGTTTCACCAATGCTGCTTACCAGCACCACACCCCCCACGTGCCGGGAAAGCACCATGCTGTCTGCGAACCCCAGGCACGGCGGTCCGTCCACAATCACCCGGTCAAAACGCTGGGTCAGGGTCTCGATGAGCAAGGCAAAACGGTCCGAAGCCAGAAGTTCCACGGGATTGGGCGGTACGGGTCCTGCCGGGATAAAACAGAGGTTGCCCATGCCGTTCTGGCAGACCAGGCCCTTGCTCCCGACGCCGGCCAGGAATCTGGACAGGCCGGGACTACCGGCGACACCGTAATTCTCGAAAAACTCATGGAGTTTGGGTTTGCGCATGTCCGCATCGATGAGGATGACTTTCTCGCCGGAACCGGCAAAGGCCAGTGCCAGGTTGGCCGCCATGGTGGTTTTCCCTTCCGACGGTTTGGTGCTGGTCATCAGAAAACTTCGCGCCTGGTCGGCCGTTCCGGCCAGCTGGATAGACATCTTCGTGCTCCGGACGGCTTCGGCGAAGGGAGATCGGGGATCGTTGACAAAGGCCTGCTCCACCGGAAATCCGTCAAATTTCGACAGCGGCGCCACCCCCAGAATCGGAATCTGAAACCGGTCGGAAATCTCATTGGGATTGGCAATGGTATCGCTAAAGTATTCCAGGAAAAAGACAAGCCCGATGCCGCCCATGAGGCCCACCACAAGGGCCAGAAGAAGATTCAATTTCACTTTGGGCTTAAACGGCTTGAGAGGCAGCATGGCCTGATTGACAATGTGAATATTGCTCGAGGACACCCCCACCATGGACTCAATCTCTTTGGTTCGCTCCAGCAGGCTCTGGTAGATCCCCTTGTTGGTCTCCACTTCACGGTCCATAATTTTGTACTGGGTGGCCCGCTCGTTCAGATCCAAGGCTATCTGTTTCTGCTGGTCGGCCCGCTCCCGCATGGTCTTCATCTTTTTCAGGGCTACTTTGTATTTGTTTTCAATCGACAGAAATATCTTCTTTTCCTCGATTTCGATGCGCTCGCCAATGCTGTTCATCTTGGTTTTCAAGGCTTTGACCGTTGGGTATTCGTCGTGGAAGGTAACGGCAAGGTCTTCATATTCGGATTGCAGCCGTGCATATTCAGCCTTCAAACCGGCGATCACCGGACTCTCCATCACCTGGGGCAAATGGGACGGCCCGTCCAGAACAGCCTGATTGTAAACAGATTCCTTGCCTATCAAATCGGCCTCGGCCTCGGCCAGGGCTGAATTCAGCGCCTCGAGCTGGCGGTAAATACTGTTCAGCTTGACGTCCAAAGAAACGATCCCGGCTTGTTTGCCAAATTTGTTTAAATCCTCTTCGGCCTTTTCAAGGTGGATTTTGGCCCTGTCGATCTGCTTCATCAGAAAATCCCGGGCCAGTCGGGATGCTTCGAGCTTCTTGTCCATGTTCCACCTGACAAATTCTTCCGCAAAGCCATTGACCACGTTTTGGGACAGGTACCGGTCCGGAGAGGTGAAAGAAATGCTGATCAGCATGGAGTTCCGTTTCGGAGAAACCTCAAGATTATTTTCAACAAATTCAAGCAGATTCTGCTGTTTAATTACCTCTTCCGGAATGTCCGATTGAGTTTTCTTCGCTTCCTCGCTGCTCGTTATCAATGTCTTTATAAAGTTTTTAAACCATCCTTTTATTATTGAAATCACATTCGGGTTCTCATTACCATACAGAGTTTCGAGCACAATCGGGTTTTCGGTCAAATCGAGTTTTTCGATCACCCGCCAGGCAAGGGCGCTATTTTGAAGGAGATCCACCTGAGTCTGATAAAACTCCTGGACACGCACCTCTGTGCCCATCACCTCTTCGAATTTGGTAACCTTTTGATTTTGAGGGGATATCTCAATGGATGAGGATGCTTTGTAAATTTTGGGAGATGCCAGGGTTAAAATGAGTGTAGAGATAAAGGTCAGCATCAAAAAACTGACAATGAGCCACTTGCGGCGGAAAATGACATCCAGGTAGTCGCGCAGGTGGACCTCTTCCGCATCCCATTCGGGAGCGGCCTGGCGAAGTTCGGTGGAAGGAAGATGCCCGCTGCCTCCGCTTCCGTTGTACCCGTTCGAGACCCGGGTTAATTCAATGATTTCATCAGTCATGGTTTGTCCTGCTTTTAAATACTAAATTCAGGTTCTATTGTCCAATATTTTCTGGAAACACCATCGCCGGCAGTTTTGGACGATTATTATCGTGCTTTGGTTATAGACAAATCTTCTTCCAATGGATTCATTTTTTCCAGCTTAAAGTCGTCCAGCCACAATGTTCCCCCGATCTTACTGTCGAACCTGTGACTGGTCCGGCGGTGCAGACGGACCACCACGGCATGGCAATCTTCGGGGACGGTAAATTCGATCTTTTGTTCCCGCCACTTGTGGGTACTTAGCATCATGGGCCCTTTGCTGTAAAACCCGGTGCAGTCATACCCATAAATATCCACAAAGGGTCCCTGATCCGTGGTCAGATCCCGACTTCGCCAGCTGTAGGTCAGCCGGTAATTCATCATGGGGTCCACCGGCACGATCTGGTACAGGTGGCCGAAAGAAATATTTTCCTTGCCTTCGAACATTATCTTCAAACAGTGGGTGCCGGAAAAAGCGCCGAACAGCGTTCGCCGGATGGTCCACCTTCCCTTGTTGTTCGCAGTATATCGCCAGCCGAATCCCCGGCCGGATACTTCGTCTTCGAATCCGGGATTGGTTAAACCTTCCACGAGACCGCCGCCGGCCTTATAGATTTCCGCCGCCCGCAGGATCTGCTTTTTACCCACTACAAAATGAACATATTTAGATCGGATGTCTTCATTCTGAATCCCGGTTTTAGCAATCTTGTCCCATACCATCTCTGCATGGTCCACCCTTCCCCATCGCATGAGCCATTCCAAAAAGGGCGTCAGGTTCTCCATATCCAGCACCTCAACCGATCGTACGGCATTTCCGTCCAGAAGGGTGTCCAGAAGCTGAAACGCGTCCTGGAGTTTTTTCCCGTGCTTCACCAGAAAATTGATGTTATGGAACACGATTTCTTCCATTCCCAGTTCGTTGGCCAATAGGATCTGATCCCATTTCCATCGGAAAACATTTCGGGTCAAAGCATCCGAAAACTTTAATATGGATCGTGTCTGATCCGGACGCTCCAGAACGGTTTCCGCCTGGGCCAGTTTGAGCCAGGCATCCATGTAAAAAATGTTCTCCCGAACCGCGTAGCGGAAAAACCGGGCCGCAGCCGCGGCATCGTTGTTGAACCAGGCATTGCGGCCAAGGGCATAGAGGGCCCTGGGAAAGTGCCTGAAGGTATCCAGATCTTGAGCCTCGAAGGCATAATCCTTGTAAAATACGGTCCGGTGCTGCCAGTTGTGAACCAGAAGCCACGACGACAATCCTATAAGAACCATCGTGATCAGACTCTTAACGATCCGACCTCTCAAAATATCTCCCAAAGATTTGAATATTTTTTCATCACTGCAAACGCATAGAAAGTTAGAAAATCAGAGGGTTAGAAGGTTAGTAACAGAATTTTGAGGCATTATACTCCATTGAATTTAACATTGCGATAATCTGCTCATAATCATTATCAAGTCTATCAAATTCGCCTTGTTTTATATATTAGCAGGCCAAACAGAATTCCAACCAGCATTGAGTTTCCGATACTTCCATCATTGAATCTGTTATTTTATTTTTAAAAACTGCAAGATAACGTCTTTTTCGCCAGCTTTCGGCCAAATTAGCACAAACAGACCTTGAGGACCGCCTTATCTGGTCAACAAGTGAATATCTTTCCTCTCCACTTTCACTTCCCACCTTCCCACCTTCTCACCTTCCCACCTTCCCACCTTCTCACCTTCCAACCTTCCAATCTTCCCGCGGTTTTTACCGGCCACCAAACCTCTCCAGGCGATATTTATCCAACAAGAGAAAGTCCGGCAATAGCCTTAAAATGCATGTGCCACCGCAGCAATCCAGATGTCATTTGTGGGAACAGGTCTTCCGATCCCCCGTAAATTATTAAGGATTTCAGCATAAAATTCGGATGTATCTTCATTCACAGAATAAACAACGACCCTGGGACTGTCCAAAAACTTTTCAAGTTCTTCCCTGTTCTTCTGTTCTCTTCCTCCTCCTTTAAAACCAGAAAGAAGTTCTCCAATGCTGATCACAGAAAACCCTATTTCCTCAGCCTTCCTGAGGACCTCAACAACAACATCATCTCCTCTTAGGGCATACGAATAAATATTCGTATCAATCAACAACCGTCTCATTCCCATAATTCCCTGTCAATTTTTCTTTGGCTGTCAATAATACCCTGAATTTCATGGAATTCAGCATCAGTCCATATTCCAAAAAGCTGATCCAGATCATCATACTTTTTCGTATATTTTTTCTTCTTCTGCATGCCGATATTCTGCTTAATCATATCTAAAACCAGCTGATTCACGCTTTTCTTTTCGTTCTTAGCAACCTGTTTTAGCTTTAAAGATACAGAAGAATCTATACCTCGAATTGTAATTGCCTTCATGGTCTCACCTCTTTTACTGATGATATCATTTATTGCCATCTTTATGACATTACAATATGCTTGCTATTTGAATTTGTCAATCTAAATAATAACCGGTTTTTTTTTGAAAAAATCATTGATGATTTCATTGAACCCGTATGCAAGTTTTGTATTCCTGGCTTCTAATTCCGTAAACCATTTTAATCGCTGCCCTTCCTGGAGGTCTATTTTTTCGATATCCAAGTCTGCTCTTTTCCAAAACGTATATTCTACCCGGTCGGTAAATTCCAAAACGGAGAACCGTTCAAATTGATCGAGGATCAGGCCCATCTCCTCTTTCATTTCGCGGACAATACACTGTTCGGGCGTCTCCCCGGCGTCCACATGCCCTCCGGGGATATCCCACATGTTCGGATAGGGGATGGAAGGCTTGTCGTCTCTCAGAAACAGCAAGACCTGCTGCTGATCATTGACAAAAATTATGCTGGTTCCTTTTCGCTTCATTTAAATGGGAAAGCTTTGCATGTGGTCATTTAGGGGTATAATAAAACAAATTAGAGGTCTAATTTACCCGGGTTCAAAGGTTCGGTCAAGGAATTGTTTTTTTGATTTTTTACAGAAATTGACGATGATTGCCAATCCATGGTAACGTACATTTATTTGCGATACCGATAATCTTTTTACGTCTGTGGTGTTGGCCGAACAAAAGAAATTCGAACTAGGGGGAACGTTGTCTCTGGAAAAATTGAACCCGGCGGTCTCCAAATACTGGCTGATGGTCCTGGCCGGTTTAATGTGGACTGCAGTGGGAATCATGCTTTGCCGTCTGGCATACATCTGGCTGAAGGCGGTTCCATGGAGCCGGGCCCTGCCCCTGGGATCTCTCGGACTGGTTTTTGCGGTAGCGGCCCACCGATACGGATTTTCAAAAATCGCCCTGAAAAATATCGACCGGCTTTGCCTTCTGACAGACAAATGCTGCATCTTCGCCTTTCAGGCCTGGAGAAGTTATCTGGTTATTATTTTTATGATGATCCTCGGCATCACATTGCGTTATTCGCCGTTCCCCAGACATTTTCTTGCCGTCGTCTATGCCACCATCGGCGGCGCATTGTTCCTTTCGAGCTTTCACTTCTACCGGCGTATCTGGATAGTAAAAATCAGGAAACAGCCGTGTGTATCTTCCGAAGACAAAGAGTGACCCTAAGTGCTCTAATTCATAAATACGATGACGTATTTTTATCTGGAAACTATCCCGTATAAGCTGAAGTCCAAAAGTTTGAAGTGCCTAACCCGCTAACCGGCTAACGGGCAAAACTTTAGGCACTTTAGTTCATTTCCCCGTTAAACACGGGATAAATAGGCATTTTAGGCATTTTTAACTTTTGCATACATAGGGGTGATTTAAGTTTTCAATCTATCCATCACCGTTTCCGCCGCCTTTATGGTTACGTCGATATGCTCCGTGTTATGCGCGGCGGACACGAAAAGGACCTCAAACTGTGATGGTGCAAGATAGATGCCTTCCTCCAGCATCCCTTTGTAATAATCGGAAAACATTTTCAGATTGCAGGTTTTGGCATCGTCGAAGTTCCTAACAGCCCGGTCAGTAAAAAAGAAGCCCAGCATCGACCCGGCCCGGTCGACCCTAACATCTATCCCCGCGTTTTCCGCAGTCCTTTCAAGGCCAGTGGCCAGACGTTCTGACTTTTCGTCTAATATTTCGTAGAAACCCGGCTCGTTGAGCTGACTCAGAGTTGCAATCCCTGCGGCCATGGCCAGCGGATTTCCGGACAGGGTGCCGGCCTGATATACCGGACCCTGTGGTGCGATGTGCTCCATGATTTCACGTCTGCCGCCATAAGCACCCACCGGCAGGCCGCCGCCGATGATTTTGCCCAGGCATGTCAAATCAGGAAAAATGCCATATACGGACTGGGCGCCGCCGTAGGCCACCCTGAACCCGGTCATGACCTCGTCGAATATCAACAGACTGCCGTTTTCTTCGGTCAGGGACCTTAAGGCCTGTAGAAAACCGTCCACAGGCAACACCAGCCCCATATTCCCTGCAACAGGCTCGACAATGATGCCTGCAATCTTTTCGCCCTGTTCTTCCATGACCTTTGTAACACGATCGATATCGTTATAGGGCAGCGACAATGTATGAGCCACAAAGGATTTCGGCACACCGGGACTTCCGGGAATACTCAATGTGGCCACCCCCGAGCCGGCTTCCACGAGGAGGGTGTCGGCATGGCCGTGATAACAGCCGTCAAATTTGATGATGGTGTCTCTTCCCGTAAAGCCGCGGGCAAGCCGGATTGCACTCATAGTCGCTTCGGTTCCGGAATTCACCATGCGGACCATCTCCATGGACGGAACCGTGTCGATGACCATTTCAGCAAGTTTGATTTCAAGATCGGTGGGCGCGCCAAAGCTGGTCCCTCGTTTCAAAACCGCCGTCACCGCTTCGATAACCGCAGGATATCTGTGCCCCAGGATCATGGGCCCCCAGGAACCGATATAGTCGATAAAGACGTTCCCGTCTTCGTCATAGATCATGCAGCCATCCGCATGATTTATGAAAACCGGTTGTGTGCCCACGGCGTTGCAAGCCCGGACAGGGCTGTTGACACCACCGGGAATGACATCCTGTGCCAGATCAAAGAGATTTTGGGATTTTTCGCGATTCATGGTTTCATGGTCCTTTCTTTATTTTAATTCATCCTTTCGGCCCCGAAGCTCTGGATTCTCACCATGCTTCCACACTCAGCGGAAAATTCAATTTTAAACAAACATATTGACATTTTCCAACAATTTCATCGAAAATACCAGACACGATTTAACAGGTCAAGCAGGCTTTTTCCACAATGGCACAACAAAGATCCCTCAAACAGCTTTCAAAGCTCATATCTTACGTCTTGGGCCGCAACCCTGCCGAGTTCGGCCTGGTTCCGGATCCCGACGGATTCGTAAAACTCAAAGAATTCTTAAAAGCGGTCTCAGAAGAAGACGGGTTAAGATATGTGCGCAGATCCAATATCAATGAAATCCTCACCACCCTGCCGGATCCGCCCATTGAAATCAAGGACAATTATATCCGCGCAAAACATCGCGACAAACTGTCGGGGCTCAGTCCGGCACAAAGTCTTCCCAAGCTTCTCTATACTTGTGTCAGGAGAAAAGCCTATCCCACTGTTCTGGAAAAGGGAATATTTCCCATGGGGTTCAGCCATATCATTTTATCATCGGAACCTGAAATGGCCAAAAGGATGGGAAAGCGCAAAGATCCGGAACCTGTACTCCTTTCCGTCCAGACCCGGATATCCATGGATAGAGGGATTGTATTTTACGAAGCCGGTGACCCGCTTTTCCTGACCGAATCGATTTACCCCGGATGTTTTACAGGACCTCCCCCGCCCAAACAAAAGGAAGCACCCGTAAAGCGGGAGACTCCCGAAAAAGAGACATTGATAAAAATACCCGGAAGTTTTTTAATGGGGTTCATGGATAAAAAGGCGGTTCATAAACCATCGAAACACAGCGCACAAAGCAGCCAAACTGTCGTGGATAAAGATCATAAAAAGACCAACCAGAGAAAACGAAAACGGGAACGCCCGCCGTGGCGGCGGTAGGGCGCAGTTTAATCCAAAGGGTGAGTATTTTATTGAGAATTTCCTTAAAAAAAATTGACAACCTTTTTTAAAATTGATAATAAAATTGTTTTCCTGCCATAGCAGCGACACCCGTGGGCCGTTAGCTCAACTAGGCAGAGCACCTGACTCTTAATCAGTAGGTTGAAGGTTCGATTCCTTCACGGCCCACCACTTCTTTTAAAGTTATTTCAAGTGGTTCAGCCGTTTCCCCTTTCTTTCTATGATAATCAATTTCTCGGCAAATCTCGGCAAATTGAACTTTTTTGCACCCAAAATGCACCCACCTTTTTAGGAAGGGTTACAGCCTGAATCAGACGCAGTAGGATGCATCACACGCATACCGCTTTTGTATCTTGCCATCTACATTACCCCAGACAATCCCAATTTCAAATTTAATCCCAAAATGTTATCAAAAAGGGTCGAAATCATGAATCGGCAAGGTTAGCTCTGGAGATTAATAGAGTTATTAATGCCTTATTTTTGCCTGCTTTTCTTCCAATTTACCCTTAAAGTACGACATGGCTTTATAATTCGCAACAATCTGTTTTAACATCTCTTTACTCAATCTATATATCTCATACAAACGTTTGAATGTGACGCAACAGGGGGAATGTTTGGGACCGGGGAATGTTTGGGACCCATAGAGCAAAGATGAAAACCCGCCAGGAAACAGAGGGGACGCCCTGTTATTTTTCAACCCTGTATACCGTGATCACCCCTATCGAAGGGGTCACCCCGTGGCGTGGCCCCTACCCTTCTTGTGGACCCGAAATTAACTTGGTTATCTTTCCACCTGTGGTGACCCCCTGACACCATGGATACCTTGGCCACCAGGGAGGGCCTTCAGGACCCGGCATGGTTACATTTACCACCTTTAGGGGGGTGTCACCTCCGGCTCCTAGATCCCTGCTCACCGTGCGGACCACGGGGGTCTTCTGGACCCATATGGCCAGGGTCCCCTGACCCTTTGACACCATGGACACCCTGGATGAACAAGGTGTCCGAAAGGGGGTATCAGGTGCGGCAAGGGGTCGAGGTTTTGGGTATGTCGATGGGGCGTGGTTTGACCGAATTTTTTGGTTAACTTGGTTAACATTGGGCGGTGTTAACTTAACTGGAGGGACCGATGGAATCAGAGCTTGTGACAATCCGGAGGATCTCTTTTTATCAAAAACCGGAGTTTTGAACATCAATTGATTTAGAATCTATAAGCTCATCGAATTTCACGGCGATCCCTTGGGAAACAACTCTAACAACTTTACCACTAACGGTTATATCTTTTTCAATTTTGTGGAGCGAAAATTTCATTATAATCTGCTGACCAATATGAAAGTTGCCATCGGTCTGAATAAAGACACCATCATTGCTTATATTTTGAATGAAGTATATAAAGTTAACACCATTGCTTGTGTGTTCAACGGGGATCGAAAAAGGTTTCCGAGGATATTCCCTTAATTCTACAGATTTAGAGTGATACCAAATTACCAACTTTTTCAGCAGTTCTCGCCGTTCTGTTTCAGATATACTGGAAATCAATAAACACAGATCTTTTTGATTTTCGATATCGGATGGATCGTCAATTAATACGGACTGAAGTCCTCGTCTTTCGGATTCGGACATACAAGAAATTATCTGAAACAAAAGAGAGTTGATTTCGTATATATTAAGTTTATCTTCGTTGGTTGACATAGAAGGTGTTTTTTAAGCAATCTCTATTTTTTAATTATGGTATGTTGAAAGGATCCCAAAAGGGGCGAAGGTTATTGTTGTTTGTTATGAATGTAGCTCTTTGATAATTTACGAGCCTCTTAAAATTCTCTGTCAAAATGAATCGCAATTCCTTCTGACGTGGAACGTACCATACTTCCTTCACCATCTAACAGATTCTTGACGTCCTCCAAATATTTAAAATAACGACCGCGCGGGATTGTAAAATCTATAATTACCCGTTTTCCCTTCTGAAAAAAGGAGAGATCCTCGGAATAAATGAATGCGCCGCCAAGAGATATATTTCTGGTTTCAACATCAAAAACCTTTTCTTCTCCTGACGTTAACATGGTTTCTATTTTTGCGGGAAGAATCGCTATATGTCTTTTATATATACGTCGCTCTTTCATTGATAACTCTTTTATCGTTGGGATTGCCGACCACAACATCTTCAATCTCCGGCAATCTGTTTTTATTAGCCATACCGTCGTTCCTTGCCGGATCGATGTTCAGGGATATGACCGTCATATGAGAATATACGCCGATCAACACTTGAACGCCTGTCTTCCTTATCTTTGATAGATAACTCCACATCTTTAGCAAATACCTTCTTCTTATCTGAAATTTTCAACCCCAAAGCCAAAATAATTTTTCGTTTTGTATCAATTCTACAAAGCATACCGCTTTCAATTCGTGTAATAGTTTTATGTGAAATGTTGGCTCTTTTGGCAAGCTCGGCCTTGCTCATCAAAAGAGATTCTCTAATTTTCTTTAAGGAATTTTTGCTCATTTTCTGTACCCTGGAACCAGTTTGATTTTAGAGTAGATGACGGGCATAGGCGCCGGCGGCCTTTGCAGGTTCTGTCGCAAACTTTTTCGTGGTTTTCGGTGATATAAATATGATTGGTTTTTCTTCCACATCTGTCACAAGTCATAAGAATCAGCTCCGCAATAAAAACCCGCTATCCTAATTGTCGATGATGGAAAGCTCGACGAGAGAATGCCCTTTAAAATGATCATAACAATTTTTGGATGTGATCTGGGTTTTTAAAAGTTTGGTGGGACCTGAAGATTCTGTTGGATTGTATTCCATGTCCAATATGTCACCTTCATTCAATTGTCTGAACACGGTGGAATCTTGTTTTACCAGAATGCACAGACCGTTACTGGAAATATCTCGCAACTTGAATAGATAAGCCGGATCCATCTTACTTAAGGAGAATTGTACGCTGTAATACCTGTCCAAAATGGTTCTTGATTCATTTGTATTTCCGGCATAGCTCTTCGTAGCCGGTTTTTCTTCTACAGTTTCAAGTGTTGATACCAAGCTAAACATCTTCAATATCCGGCAATTCGTTCTTTTGATGCGAATCAAATACACCGGCTATAAATACACACAAACAAAAAATGAACGCTATTGATGCAATGACAAACAATATTTTAAAGAGTACTTCCATGATCGGCTTTTCTTCTTATTGATATAGAGATATTATACTCTGTTCCTTGACTCCCGACCGGTATCAACCAAAACTCTTGCCAGAAGAACTGACAGGGGTTAGCTCTTTGACAATTTACGAACCTCTTTAACTCATAATCTCACATTCTTCATCAAATTGAATTGCCATACCTTCTGACGTGGAACGCACCATACTTCCAGTACATTCCATAATACTCTTCATGTCCGCCAGATATTTAAAAAAATTACCACTCGGTATTGTGAAGTCTATAATTACCCGTCTTCCTTCCTGAAAAATGGAGAGATTCTTTGAATAAATGAACACACCGCCGATAGATATATTTCTGGTTTCAACATCAAAAACCTTTTTTTCTCCAGGCGTTAATATGGTTTCTAATTTTGTGGGAAGAATCACTATATGTCTTTCATATATACGTCGCTCTTGCATTGACAACCCTGTAATGTTGGAATTAAGATACGTTTAAACAAATAGTTCGACTGGTCTGTTAAAACTAATTGCTATACCTTCTGAAGTTGCGCGCACCATAGTGCCTGCACAATTTTCCAACCGTTTCCACTTCTTCAGTTTTAAATCGCTTATATGCGCGTAGGAAGAGTTTAGAAGAAACCGCGTATCATCTGGAATATAAGAGGCCTCCTTCGTATAAATGAACGCTCCGGAGGCAGATATGTCTTTGGTGTCAACATTAAGAGGCCTTAATCTGCTTGCAGTCATGAGTTCCAGATTTAAAGGAAGTTTAACTGAAAATCTTTCGTATCGACGTTTTTCTTTCATTGGTAATTCCTTTATTGTTGGGATTTACAATAAACCCCAGACCAATGATGAATGGTTCCGATTAATATATGCAAATATCATGCAAAATCATTGAGTCACAGCCGATGGATAAAAATGTTAAGGATTATCAAGTTGTTACATTCGACACGGGGAGGGGTCAGCTATACTTATTGATTGATAATTAACTGAAATTATGAGGTAAACTACCTAATTATTATGAAAATATTTACATGAACAAGATGAATCTGACATAATTTGTAAGAGGCGCGTTGGAAAAGATATTGAAACTGGGAAGGATCTATCCATTGGCAAATTAGGTTTCGTTCAGGCCAGATAATGCATTGGATATATTTTGGGATGCCTCATCCAGGTCCTTGGACCTCCTGACACCTTCATGCTTAAACTCAAGTTGAACAGATTGGACATCCGCCAATTTGTACCCATTTTCTCTGAACCATTGGTTCATAAATCGAGTGCTGTTTCCGCCGTAGTTGCTCCCAACCCTGGCAACATGAGCAATGATAGAATTGACTCCGAACATCTTTATCAGATCATCAACAGTCTTTTTTTCAGCTGTCGGTCTATCCGGTTGACCGTATCCTATCAGGCATTGAACATCATCTTCAACACCCATTTCAACGATCTCCCTTTTGAGATTATCGTCGTCTATACCATGAACCCAAACAACCAATGTGGGACCAGGGGCGTCCACGACCTCACGAATGGTCGGAATAAATGTTTCATGGGTTGATGCATTAGCAATATCGTTAAAGTCTAAACCAGTTCGCTTATATACGTCGTTTACGATCGCTGAACATTTTAACCGTTCAGCAATTCTATAGGTCAATTGGTCTGTGTTAATGTCGTCCCTTGGCTTTGTTGCCACGCCATGGGGAGCGATCAGCAGTATGCGATTATCGCCGGAATTTATTTTGATGTCATCTTCAGCCAATGGGGATTCACCTCCAACAAGGGATCGTGCTTTAAAGGATCCAATAACCTAAAAGTGGTCAGCATTCAAGGGCGACCGTGATCATTGTGTGTCGAGATGGTCGAGGATGATTTGACAATTGTCAAAAATAGGATTGACTTGACGATGACATTTATACGATATCTGCAATAAGATCTGCTTTTGAATACTGGCAAGATACATGTAATTCGGGAATTGAAAAACATGAGCTTACTCATCACATGATAACCTATATTTTAAACAATATAATTCATTCTTGCAATTAATTGAATTTTTACATAACCTATCCAAAAATAGATTTCCTGCAGACTAATTAACCTTCATTATGGAGGTTATTCCATGGTAAAACCCCTCAAAATGGGCATGCATATCTCCTAAAGGACGCTGCCTGTACTTTTAGAAAATTAGAAAACTTGACATAAACAATAACCGCTATCATATATAAATTTTACCTTCTCAGCTCTATGCATCACTTCGGACAACCCATGCGCGGTTGAAATATATTGGTACAATCGGAAAACCAAATGGAAACAGAGAATACAAATCTTAACTTATTGTATAGAAGAAAACTCTATTTATTCAACTCCATAATAATTCAACAATATACTATGAAATTGGCCTTAATCCTGATTCTTGCTGTGATTTTTTGGTGGCTCCCATTGGGATGGGCTCAGGCTGGTGACTTAAAATATGTTAGGGCTGGGGAACATGGATCTTTTACAAGAGTTGTTTTTGAATTTGAAGGCATGGTTCGATCAACGGAGCCTACCATAATAGGCAGAGGAATTTTTAATGTAATTTTTTTCGACATGACTACAGCCTTACCCCGCCAGATATTGAACAAAACAACTAAAGGGATTCAATCCGTTGAACTGATTCAGGAAAAATCTCGTTTGACAGCCAACATCACACTATCCTTTCCCGATTTTAAGCTAAAAACTTTTTCTCTTTCAAATCCCGACCGCTTTATCATTGACGCATACAGGATGTCTTCACTACCAAAAACAAGTGAGTTGGTAGATTCATTACAAGCAGGACCTTTAGATACTGCACCCAATACAGAGGAATCACTGCATGCTAAGCCCGATACAGAGGAACCTTTGCATGCTGAGCCTGATACGGAGAAACCGTTACATGCTGAGCCCGATAAAGTTGTATTGACCGAGCCTACGGGCACAGATCAGATGATTCGGACGAAGAAATCCTCAATAGACGGGAAGTACAATGTTCAGATATACTTATTGGCCCTATTAAATGTTCTCACACTCATTATTCTTGCATTGCTAAGTTTAAATCTATTGAGAAGAAGACTCAGATATACTTATTGGCCCTATTAAATGTTCTCACACTCATTATTCTTGCATTGCTAAGTTTAAATCTATTGAGAAGAAGACCCACGATTAATTCAGAGCGTCTTAGTGAGGTCTTAGAGTCTCTGGAGAAAACTGATGAACGTGTTTCCACCATAGATGCTTTAATTAAAAAAGAATTAGAAAAACTTAATCAATCTTAACCGCTGGAGATAATATGAGTGAAGACACCCCAACAGAAATCGTTATCGGCCTTTCAGACGAAGAAAAAGACGACCTTGAGGAAATGATAAAGATATTCAGAGAGGATCAACCTGCAGGGCCGTCTATTTCAAGTATCGAAGATGTTCAGAAACAGATTGGATCCATTAGTGAAAACCTTGTCCAGCTTGGTGACATGTTGCTGAAATTAGATGAGAAAATGAAATCATTTTATGAAATAATACATCTCTATTTAAAAAAAGACGAGATACTTAATCGGCGCATAGACGACATCGTAAAAATCATAAAAGGTCAAAGAAACCCTTAATTGGGAGGTGAATAATGAACGACCGGATCGACAAACAGAACAGCATCGTCAATCGCATTGTTGATGGCTCTGTTAAGATCGATTCAGTCGCAGAGTTTGAGAACCTGCTCAAAGCTTTTCCAAAGGATCCGTGGCTTCATAGAGCTTTTGCCGATCTTTTGAAACGAGAAAAATCGTTTTATGTTGCCGCCGATACATACAGGAAATCCGCCGAACTTTTTATCGAAGCAGATATGACGTTGCAGTCTATCGTTTCCAAAATCCATGAATGGCGGATTTTTAAGCCCTCCTATCAGGAAGGAGAGGCCTTCTATTCAGCCCTTCATAAATCCAAATCCAAAGAAACGGGGATTCCGCGTTTTTTCATAAAGATGACGCATCCTGAAATCATAGCATTTATGAAGGAGTTGATGCCCCGGCATTTTCCTCCGGGCAGCATAATGAAAAAATTCGGTGATGAAGAAAATAACCTCTATTTTGTTGTGTCCGGTGCTTTGGAAGAAACTATCTACCATCGTATAGAAAAAGGCGGAAGGGTCCAAAAAGAAACAACAAAAAATTTGGTGGAAAACGATTTTTTTGGTGAAATATATCCATTTGAGGAGGAAAACGTTTCCAGATCAGCGATCGAAACAATCACTCGCGTTGAATTTGCAGAAATATCTAAATCAAGTCTGATGACGACTTGCAGAAAATATCCTAATGTTCAATCACTTGTCGAGGGGTTGTACGAAAGCCGTTCGGAATCTGATAATAAAGGATCATTAAGAACAGTTCGCAAAAGAGTCCGACATCAACTCCCAACACAGGTGAATCTTAAATTTTTTCCAGATGAACCGGACAAAGCTCCTTTAGATGTCGACGGATTTACAGAAGATCTATCATTGGATGGGGCCCGTGTTGTTTTGAGTAAGGATTTCAAGTCCGGTCATTTGGAGACCTTGGCTGGTAAAAATGTTAAAATTCGGATATATTTGCCGGCTGCATTTGTGAGTCTCTCTATTCTGGGCACGACTGCCTGGAGCAAATCGTTTCCTCTCCCAGGAAATACAACTGCAGTGGTAGGCATCCAATTCAAAAATATGACCAATACGGATCGCAGGTTGTTGCAGAGCTACTATTATGGATCTGAAGGTGAGCAAAATCTGATCTGGAGCTTATGGGATTCGCTCATGGGAAAATAACTCTTATTTTTTATAGTGACAAGGGGTCAAATGAGAGAACGGCAGGACACTGAAATGGAATCTACCCCAATAATATGGGCTGTAGGCGGAGGAAAGGGTGGTGTTGGAAAGAGTGTCGTAAGTACAATCCTGGCCTTTTGGCTATCACGGATGGGAAAACGGACTGTACTTATAGACGTCGATCTGGGGGGTGCCAATCTTCATACCCTTTTAGGGATCAAAAGTCCGCCTCGAACTCTAATTGATTTTATTAACAGAAAATTTGGGTCATTAGAAGAAATTTGTATCGATACCGAGGCGAAAAACCTTCGCCTCATCAGTGGCTCCAGTGAAGTTCTTTCCTTGGCAAATCCCCATTTTAGCCAAAAGGTAAAACTCATCAATCACTTTTCCAGATTGGATGCCGACTATGTGGTGATTGATCTTGGGGCTGGGACTTCTTTTAATGTTCTGGATTTCTTTCTTGCGGCTCATGAAAAAATTATAGTCCTCACCCCGGAGCCAACATCCATTCAGAATGCCTATATCTTTGTTCGCAATGCGGTTTACCGAAGGTTGAGCCGGCTTTCCAGTAAAAATCCATCCCTTCAAACCCTTGTAAAAATTGCCATGGATCCCAAAAATGAGCTTAAAGTCCAAACAATCAAAGAACTTTTACAGTTCATTCAGGAGTCGGGCGGAAAAGATGTAGCAGAGCCTATTGAAAAAGAGATCGGAGAAATACGGCCGGCGGTGATTACCAATATGGTCAAGGATAATAAAGAAAAAGATGCAGGTCGTATTGTTCAGATTGTTGCTGAAAAGTATTTAATGATTCAATCCACAAATCTGGGCACCGTGTCTCATGATAGGCAGATTTTTTCAATGGTTTCCGATATGGTCTCTTTATTAAAGCTGGACCAGTCAAGCCATGCTTTTACCAACATTAATGCAATTGTCACAAAGCTGTTGGGAGATTGAGGGCACACACTTCTCATTCCATACTTATTTGGGGTGATCTCGAATATAATTAATATGCATTCATGAAGTATACTCGAATTAAAGGACAGTTATCCGATTCCTTGAAACCGCATTGAATATAACATTTATTGTGGCTTTAAAGAAGTGAAGGAGAATAATTCCTAATGCCGAAAATATATCCAATAGGCGGTGTAAAAGGGGGAGTTGGAAAAACTTTTATCACTGCCAGCCTTGGAGCACTATTTGCGAATCGGGGTAAAAAGGTTGTGCTGATTGAT
>JAFCZV010000582.1 GCA_019314155.1 Deltaproteobacteria bacterium | reverse complement strand
GTCCTGTAATGGGGCTGGAGCGAAGGGGATGAGCCAGCTCGCAATAAGTGATGGTCAACCAGGCAACTGGGAGGAACCAGATTTCTTTCTGCGTATGCTTGAGACCGTGAGGTTTCGTTCGGATGGCTGGCAGGAGCCGTATGAATCGAGAGATTCACGTACGGATCTGTGGGAGCGTGGGGGTGAGATTCCCCTGCGCCACCCGACTCATCTCCTCTGCGATTGAACCAAAATTGAAAAGCCATCCACAAATGATTATCAAATCAAGTTTCCCAATATCGGTATCAGCGCAAACTGAAGATTACATCAAACATAAAGAGACCTTCAGACAAAAGACTTTGTAACACAAGGTAGAATCTGAAATCGATAAAATTGGTTTACATAATCCAGTAAATCTTCAAGGTATAATTCTGGCATTTAACAGCTAATTTTTCCTGGTATAGCCAGCCAGAAAGTGCAAATATCATCCACCCATGAAACCGGGATAAGTCTGACTTCTATGCAGCAATTTGAAAATTAAAAAAGGGCATCAACAAAGGCCTCAGCATCAAACTTCTGCAGATCGTCGATGCTTTCCCCTATACCGATGTACTGCAGGGGGATTTTCAGGGTGCTGCAGATACCCACCACGATGCCGCCCTTGGCGGTCCCGTCCAGTTTGGTCAACGCCAGACCGGTGATGCCGAGGGCTTCGTTGAAAAGGTTTGCCTGGGACAGAGCGTTCTGACCAGTGGTTGCATCCAGGACCAGAATAATCTCATGGGGGGCGCCGGCTATTTTTTTGGACACGGTTCGCTTGATTTTTTTTATTTCCTCCATCAGGTTTACCTTGGTGTGAAGCCTTCCAGCGGTGTCAATATAGACGATATCGACATCTCTCGCCTGGGCCGCTTCGAGGCTGTCATAAGCCACGGCCGCGGGGTCGGCGTTATCTTTGTGTTTTACGATGTCTGCTCCGGCCCGATCCGCCCAGATGGAGAGCTGTTCAACGGCGGCCGCCCTGAACGTGTCTGCGGCGGCAATCAACACCTTATTCCCATCGGATACCTGCCTTGCGGCCAGCTTTCCGATGGTGGTGGTTTTGCCAACGCCGTTGACGCCTACAACCATTACCACATGGGGCTTTTCCACCGGAGTTTCTACCGTGGATGGCGCCTTGTCCATTGTCTTCAATATTTCTTTTTTAAGGAAGTCCTTCAGCTGGGATGCGTCCTGGATGCTGGAAGATCTTTTTGAAATAGTCTCGATGAGGTCCATGGCCGTGGCCACACCGATATCCGAAGTGATTAAGAGCTCTTCGAGCTCTTCCAGGAGATCATCATCCAGTTTTCTTTCACCGTTGAAAAGATCGTCGATGTCGGTGGTGAGGATCTGACGGGTTTTGGACAATCCCTTTTTAAGGCGTTTGAAAAAACCTTTGCTTTTTTGCGGTGCATCGACCGGTACCTTAGCTTTGTTTTCATCCTGCGGCGGGGAGCCTATTTTTTTTTTCTCTATTTCGCTGTCGAGTACATCGGCTCTTCCAGTTGTGGTTCGGGACCTGCTGTTTGTTCCTCGATTTCTGCCGTCAGCTGTTCATTCTTTTCGGTTTTCTTTTTCTTGAACCAGTTCATGGCCATATTAGCTCCAAATATAAAAATCTCACGCGTCACTTTTCTATGTTTGTCAGGTTTTCCTAAAAGTTAGATGTAAGTTAGTGCTTTGATGGGTACAGTCAACCCCATAGTTGCATAAACAACCTGGCAAAGTATATATAATGAATTGTTATTATAACCAATATTATAGAAATGGAGCCATTTCCTGGATATTCCTCCAGGTGAATGCCTCCGACTTCGCTCGTCGAGCTATGCCGGGACAAGAAGGATGGCGTCTATTTTGCCATGTTGTTTACCCTGCGGGAAAGCCGGAGAACTTCAGATCCTATGTTGCTGAGGGTTTGAAGTAAAAAACTACGACTTCACCCTCAGACGCCTTGACTCTGAAGCCCCCCGGCTTTTGCAACGTTGGGGTAAACTTAGAAAAATTAGATAAATCAACGAACACTGTCAGAGATGCAAGCTGCCAAAATTATTTTCCTATCTCAGAAGGCGTTGCTGGCGACGGTTGATTTATGCGGCTTCCTGCTTGGAAAGATTCACCGAGACGACTTTTGAAACCCCTTTTTCACCCATCGTGATGCCGAACAGGGTGTCGGCGAATTCCATGGATCGTTTGTTGTGGGTGATCATGATAATCTGGGATTTCTCCCCGATGACCTTCAACAGATCGTTGAAGCGAAACACGTTGGCTTCATCGAGGGGCGCATCGATTTCGTCCATCAGACAGAAGGAGGTGGGTTTTGTCAGAAATATGGAGAAAATAAAAGCAATGGCCGACATCGCTTTTTCGCCACCGGAAAGCAGGCTCATACGGGTCAGCTTCTTCCCTGGGGGTTGAATCATGTATTCCACCCCTGTCTCCAACGGATTGTCCGGTTCCGTCAGGGTCAGTTTCGCGGTGCCGCCTTCGAACAGGCGGGGAAAGACTTCTTTCAGTTTTTCATTGACGGCATCAAACGTCTTGATAAACCGTTCCTGTGTGACCCGGTTAATTCTTTTGATGACCCTGTGCAGGTCGCCAATAGCCTTTATCAGATCGTCACGTTGTTCGACCAGGAAATCAAAACGTGTTTTAAGGTGATCATACTCATCGATGGCACCCAGGTTGACATCCCCGATTCTGACTATTTTGTTCCGCAGCCTTTCCAGATCCGCTTCCATTGCCTTTATGTTCAAGGGCTCATGCTCAGGCGGGCTGGGGAATTGGAACCGCAGTTGGCCGATTTCGTGATGGTAGCGCTCCTTCAACCGGCCGGCGATATTCTCCTGCTGCATTTTTTGTTGAGAATGCTCGAGTTCGAGCAGGCGGATTTTCTGAAGGGTATCTTCCCTTTCGTTCTGGATGCCGGAAACGATGTCATCATTTTTTTTCAGTTCTCCATCGATTTCAAGATAATCGGACTGATTGATTTCAAGGGTCCGATTCAACTGTTCCAGTTCTGCATAGAGGCCGGAAAGTTTTTGTTCCTGCCGGGTTATTTTTTCTTTTGAGTCTGTTCCTTTGCGTGTTTTTACCGTGATTTCCCGGGAAATCTGCTCCAATCTGCCCAGGC
>JAFCZV010000137.1 GCA_019314155.1 Deltaproteobacteria bacterium | reverse complement strand
TCGATGGAAAAATTCTTGGCCTTCATGCGCGCTGAAAAGTGCTTCAGCCCGCAATAGATTTCATCGGTCCCTGCGGCAATGGCCGCCAGAAAAGAATCTTTGTTTCCGGCCGGCGCCAGAATGGAAGGGGGCTTTAATTTTGATGTTTCATTGTTCATAGATGATGTGTGAAAAGTTAAAGGTAAAGAGGGAAAACATAGGGCATAGCGTAAAGGGCGAAAAAATATCTATGTTTTTGAAAAACGCTTTTTGAGTGCATTGGCGACATCGAATGTCAAGCTCAGCAGGGCCGGAATCAGAAATATGGTAAACACCGTTGAAATCAGCAGGCCGCCCACCACAACACTTCCAAGCCCGCGGTAGAACTCAGAACCTGCTCCCGGAGCAAGTACCAAAGGAAGCATGGCGGATACGGTGGTGATACTGCTCATGTAAACCGGTCGGATACGGGTTCGGACCGATTCGGTGATGGCATCCCGGGGCGACATGTTGTGGTCCCGGATATTGTTCAGACTTTGATGGACAATCAGGATGGCGTTATTTACCACGATCCCCACCAGGATGACGAATCCGAGCATGGTAATAATGTCCAGGGCCTGATAGGCAATAAATAGATTCACCAGCGCTAAGCCCACAAAGCCTCCGGCGGCGGCCAGGGGTACACTGAACATAATAATGATTGGATAGAAGAAATTTTCGAATAACGCCGACATCAGTAGATAGCTGATGACGATGGCAAGAATAAAGTTCCACATCAGCGACGCTCGGGTTCGGGTCAAGTCGTCGGCCGTGCCGCCAAGCCGGATACTGTAAAGGCTTGAAAAGGCGCCTCTGGTCTTGATCGGACCCACCACCTTTTCTTCTACGATCGCCATGGCGGTTTCAAGCGCCACCTCCCTTGGTGGAATAACCTGGATCGTAATGGCCCGCTGAGAATCGATATGATTGATCTGGATGGGTCCTTCTTCGAGTTTTACTTCAGCGAGGGAGTTTAAGGTCACTTTTTCTCCGGATGGTGCCACCACCGGAAATTGGGGGAGGTCCTGGGTGCGTTCGAGCCTTCCTTCACGACTTTTTACCACGAGATCTATTTCATCGCCGTGCAGCCGGAACGTGCTGGCTTTGGCCTCATCCACCATGGTGTCCACGATCAAGCCGAGATCTGCCGTGGTCATACCCAGGCGGGACAGGCGTTCGCGATTGGGAATAATACGCATCTCCGGATTGCCTAAGTCCAGGCCGGGTATCGGTCGAATTTGTGCGCCGGGCAGCGCCTGGGCCGACAATCCGTATATCTGTCTGCCCATATTGATGAGTTCCGCTATATCGGGTCCCTTGATCTCTATCTCGATGGATCGGCCCTCGCCGATATTGTGTGAAAAGAGACTGGGCTGCTGAACAATGGCAATCATGCCGGGAATTTTTCTCAATATTCCGTAAACATAGGGCAAAAGTTCCCGAGTCCTTTCCTGGATTTTTGAAACAATCCCCATGAAAACCGATTGCCCCCGTGCAACATAGAAAAAATTGCTGACCGGCGGAAGATTCAGCTTTTCGGCCAGTTCACTTTTCTGATCATGTTCAATCAGCGGTAGAATGTCTTTTTCCACTGTCTCCCCGATATGCTCGAGCTCAGCCAGATTGTAACCCGGGGGCGGCAACAGAATCCCGAACAGTATCTCCCGGTTGCCTTCAGGCAGATATTCTGTTTTCGGCATCAAAAAATATGCCAGACCAATGGCCAGAAGGGGCATGAAAACGACAAGCCCTATACGTGCCGTAAACAATCCGCACATCCAATAAATAAACCGGGTGGTGTAGTCTATAAAGCCGCCGGCCACAGCGGTGAGTCCTCGCATGATGAAATTGACGGGTTTCCAGATTCGCGCAACATTCCCCTTTGCTTTGAATGCCGTGTTTTTTTCTTTTTGAACCTTTCCCAGAATTTTGGAAGACAAGGTCGGAATCACCGTAATGGAGACGATGAGACTCAATATCACGGCACTACTGATGGCGATGGCAATGTCACGGAAAAGCTGGCCGGCCTCCTCCTGAACGAAAACTATGGGAAGAAACACCGCCACGGTGGTCAATGTGCTGGCCAGAACCGCTCCCCAGACTTCAACGGTACCGTCATAGGCTGCCTGGACGCGGGTTTTGCCCATCTCACGGTGGCGGAAGATATTTTCAAATACCACAATGGAATTATCCACGATCATGCCGATGGCAAAGGAAAGGCCGGCTAAGCTCACGACGTTGATATTCCGTCCCATTAAGGTCATGACAAGGAACGTTCCGATGGCGCTGATGGGAATGGCGATGGCCACGATGACCGTGCTGGCAAAACTCCGTAAAAATATTAAAAGCACCAAAATCGCCAGAGATCCACCCACGAAAATATTCTTTCTGACCAGATTTATGGCACTATAAATGTAGCTGGTTTCATCATAGACTTTTGCAATCTTTAAATTCTTTTCTTTTAACAGCCCGTCGTTCAATTCGGTGATAGTTTCTTGGAGTTTCTTTACCACCACCAGGACATTGGAACCGGGTTCGCGAACAGCGTTAAAAACGATGGTCGGGGTACCTGTATGCCGGACGACATATTCCGAATCTTTAAAAC
This sequence comes from Deltaproteobacteria bacterium, assembly GCA_019314155.1. GTDB lineage: Bacteria > Desulfobacterota > Desulfobacteria > Desulfobacterales > UBA11574 > JAAXQD01. Next base: position 3,046 of record JAFCZV010000137.1, on the reverse strand, counting down.
CAAATTTGACTATGGCAATGTCGCTGACGGTAACAGGGATGCCGTTGACTCTTTTGATGATAACATTGGAGATGTCCTCAGCACTCTTATATTCGCCGACGGTTCGTGCGATATAGCGACGCTTGCCCTCGTCAAAGTCACCGGCACTGATGTTTTTGTTTTCTATATCAAGGGTTCGAACGAGTTCAGGAATGGTCACCTTCCGGGCCGAGAGGGCGTCGATATCCACAATGACCTGAATCTCTCGTTCCCGACCTCCGTAGATGTTGGAAGACGATATTCCCGAAATCCGCTCAATGCGGGGCTTCACATAATCATCGATGAAATCGTATTCCTCCTGTAAAACCCCCTCATATCCGTCCAGCGCCTGCAATACCATCCAGGCAATTGCCTTTTCGCGTCTTCCTCCGGACTTTATAATCGGCTTTTCCACATTGTCCGGATATTTTTTTACCCGTTCAAGACTGTTGGATACCCTGAGCAGGGCTTCATCGGTATTCGTGCCGATTTCGAACATCAGATTGATATAGGCGCTGCTGTCCCGGCTTTCACTTTTAATCTCTACCAGACCTTCGAGGTTTTTGAGTTCTTCTTCCTGGGCATCGACGATTTCGCGTTCCACTTCAACAGGACTTGCGCCGCGCCAGGTGGTGGTGATGGAAATCTCCGGAAGATCGACATTGGGCGTCAGCTGAATGGGAATTCTGAAAAGTGATATGGAGCCGAACAGAACCAGAAGGAGGACTCCTACCGTAACGGTCACCGGTTTTTTTATGGCGGTATCGACAAGTTTCATAGAAGGTTCAGGGTTGCGAGTTACGGGTTACGGGTTCAGGAAAACAAGTGAAACGTAAAAGGTTAAAGGTTAAAAGTGAAAAAGCATAGAGCAAAGGATGTAAGGTTCCTGGTTACGGGTTGCGGGTTGCGAGTTACGGGTTGCGAGTTCAGAGCATCAAAGACAAAACAGGTTTGCGACGGCCTGACCCCTAACCCCTGACCCCTGACCCCCGATCCCTGATCCCCGATCCCTGACCTCCGGCCCCTGCATTTTTCATTTTTGTATGGTTACCGGTTGTCCGGGTCTGAGGCGCTCGTTTCCACGGATGACCACTTGATCACCGGGTTTCAGATTCCCTTCAACAGCGACACTGCCGTCATAATAGCCGAGTATCTTTACATTCAGCGGCATCGCTTTACCGTCGGCCACCCGGAAAACCATCCTGTTGTCTCCCGCGGTTACGATGGCGTCCTTTGGCACCAGAAGGGCGTTTTTTTTGTCTGGCAGGTTGAATGTAACAATCGCCTCCATGCCGCTTTTAATCTTGTGATCCGGATTTCCAAGGTGTATTCTTACCGGGAAGGTCCTGGAATTGGGATCCCCCTGTGCGAGCACGGAATATATCTTACCTGAAAACAGATCTTTGGATACACTTTGAATGGATACTTTTACATCACTTTGGGGTAAAAGCAAAACCGAATAGCGTTCAGGAACGTCGACGGCTATTCGAATTTTATCAAGGCTGAGAAGGGTCACAACAGGCCCTCCTTTATTTATCCATTCCCCCACCTGCGTGTGTTCTTTTGCGACAAAACCCGAAAAGGGTGCTAAAACCTTTTTTTGTTTTATCTCGTATTCCAGGAGTTCTATTTCGGTCTTTCGCTGCATTAAATCCTGGGAAAGCGCACTATACGTATAAAATGCGGCATCATATTGCTTTTCGGCAATACTGTTTGTTTCTTTCAGCCTGCTGACCCTTTTAAGCTCTTTTTCAGCATTTTGAAGGTTGGCCAGGATTTTTTCCCTGGCAGCAACGGCGCTTTTCAGGCGAAGCTTCACTTCCGTTTCTTTTAAATTAACAAGCAGATCTCCTTTTTTGACAAAATCCCCCTCTTTTACCGGGAAATACTTAACCACTCCGGACACTTCAGAAGCAACGGTGCTTTCTTCAAAGGCCTCTGTTGTTCCAACCAGGGACACCTGATTGGAAACCGTCTTTTTTTCTACGACCCCGACCCGGACTGGCGTCGGCGGAGGTCCCTTACCCTGGTCCGGTTCTTTGGCTAATGCGACCGAGGCGGTCAGCAAAAAGACCGCTGCGGCCATAAAAAGATATCGGTGAAAATACGCTTTTAAATTAAATTTTAACATTCATCACCTCTGAAAAGATGAAAATAACGTATCATTAAAACAAAAAAGACACCAAAATAACATAGACAAGGTCGTTGAGCATGAAATTTGATTTTATCTATATTTAAAATCCAGATGCGTCAAGAATTAACAAAAAAAAATTGCTCAGAAAAATTAATGAAACCCCTCGGCATCATATATCCTCTTGCTTGAACAGTATCGTGTGTTATATTGTGATTAAATTAAATTGATTCCTAATGATGGCTTTCAAAGAGAAAGGATAAAAATATGAAACTGGCAGTCAGCGGCAAAGGCGGGGTCGGTAAAACAACATTTTCCGCCATTTTGATACGGACATTGAATGCACAGGGGAAACATGTGCTGGCCATCGATGCGGATCCGGATGCAAATCTTGCGGCGGCACTCGGAATTCCCGATGCCGACAGCATAACCCCCATTGCCGAGATGAAAGAGCTTATTTTTGAAAGAACCGAAGCACGACCCGGCAGCATCGGCGGTTTTTTCAAACTCAACCCCAAGGTGGACGATCTTCCAGACGCGCTTTCGGCGAAAATTGATAATATCAAGCTCATGCGACTCGGCGGTGTTCAAAAGGGCGGGTCCGGATGCATATGCCCGGAAAGCACCCTTTTAAGGGCATTGATGACCCATATTGTTCTGGCAAGGGACGAGGTGGTGGTCATGGATATGGAAGCCGGTATCGAACATCTGGGAAGAGCAACCGCCTCTGCAGTGGACAGACTTGTCGTGGTGGTGGAGCCCGGCCGCCGAAGTATGGATACAGCCGCCCACATTCGAAAGCTTGCATCTGAGATCGGGTTGAAAAATATTGTGGTGGTCGGCAACAAGATCCGGAGTGCAAAAGATGAAGAATATTTAAAAAAGCATCTGCATGGT